>JBKJXM010000084.1:0-6980 GCA_046716305.1 Candidatus Eiseniibacteriota bacterium | reverse complement strand
GCGCGTGGCCGCCCAGCTCATCTACAGCCCGAGCCGGATGATCCGCCTGGAAGCCACCGTCGGCACCACGAGCTTCAAGAACGAGGACCACCGGAATGTGGGTGACAAAATCGTGGTGCCGTTCAGGCTGGCGGCTCGATTGGAGTGGTGACGGGTAGAGAGCGGCTGGGCAGGGTGCGGGAGTGGGTTGTCCGGCATTGCGGCAGCCCGGTGGCGGGGATCGCGATCATTCTCCTGCTCTTTGTCGTCCTGGTGGAGAGCTTCCTCCTTTACCAGCAGCATACGGCGAATCGCGCGACCGAGGCGCAATCCGCCAAGCTGCTGAACACGTTCATGAAGGGGGACACGACAGAAGCCTCCGGCTCCTCGGGAGTAGCCATCCGGATGGAGAACGTCCGATTCAAATGGTCGGACAAGGTCCACATCGATACGGGCAACATGGCGGTGCGGGCCGTGCCGGTCCAAGGCAGCACGGTTAATTTTGACGACCTCAATTCGTTTCACCTCGCCCTGCAGCAGTCCGTCATCCTGATTCGCCCCGAAGTGCTCGAAGGGATGTTCAACGAGAGCGTCTTCAATTATCCCGGCTCCAAGCTGCGCGATCTGAGCGTCAAGCTGACCGAAGAAGACAATGAGCGGATCGTGCGCATCGCCGGCAAGGTGAACGTGGGTCTTTGGATTTCGTTCGCCATGAATACGAACCTCAGTGTGGATACCCAGACCAACACGCTGGTCATCGACGTGAAGAAACTCAAGATCCTTGGCGTCCTTCCGGCGATCGGGCTCATCAAGTGGAAGCCCCTCCACCTGGAAAACATCATCTCTCTGCCGTCAAACAAGAGCCTGATCGTCGCCAAGAACCGGCTGATGGTGAAACCGTTCGGCCTGTTCCCGCCGCCCCGCGTGGACGGCAAGATGGCCTCGGTCACCGTGGACGACAGTGTGATCCGCCTCGCGTTCAGCGGCTCTCCCAACCCGGCGCCGAGATCCTCTGCCAAGAACTACGTATATCTGCGTGGAGGCACGTCGCAGTTCGGCAACATCCGCATGTTCAACACCGATATTCTGGTCCTGGACAAGGATCCGTCCGACCCGTTTGTCTTCTCACTCGCGCGCTATGCCGATATGATCCCCAGGAGCAACATCGAGGTCCACGACACCAGATCCGCCCGTGTCACAATTCCTGACTTCTAGCCCGAAGGTGAAGCGACATGAGACTAGTCGGTATCTTTCTGGTGGTTCTCGGAATCGTGGCGTTGATTTATGGCGGGATCGGCTACGACAAGGAGACGACGGTTCTCGACGTGGGCGGAATCAAGGCCACGGCCACGGAGCACAAGAAGTTGCCGATCGCGCCCATCGTCGGGGTCATAGCGATCGTCGGCGGCGTGGCGCTGATGATGGCTTCGAAGCGAAAGGCCTAACTCTTCCGAGGTGCGCCGGGGGCGGTCGCCGCCTCGGCGGCCGCGGCCACGACGACCGCGGCGGCGGTCTCGGCTTCCACGTTCGCTTCGGTCTTCTCCACGCCCTCGCCTTCGACGCGCGCCTCATCGGGCCGCTCGATCACCAGCGCGCGCAATCGCTTCGCCAGCAGGCGCACGACCCCCTTCAAGAGGGACAAGTCGCCGGCGGCCATGTCGTAGAACTCCTCGCGGTGGAGCGCGAGAGTCAGCCCGTCCTCGATGCAGTCGGCGCTGTGACCGCGCTCGGAGTCGTCCACGAGCGACCACGTGCCGAAGGCTTCTCCGGGTCCCACCTCCGAAGTAGTCCGGCCGTCCGTCGAGAGGCGGATGCGCCCCTCCACGACCATGTAGAGCGCGTCCGAAAGATCGTCCTCCTTGTAGAGGTTGTCCCCTTCCAGGATTTCAATCTCGCGAGCGACCTCCGCCAGGCCGACGAGATGGCGCGGTTCCACTTCCTTCAACAGATCCGCGGCCCTGAGGATCATGACCCGTTCCACGATGGTCAGCATGCGGCCCCCTTCAGCGTCGTCTCGGAGCCAGACGTCTGTGTGTGCCCGTCGCCGTTCGCGGCCAGCGCCGCGAGCTCTTCCTGGACGAGCGGATCGTCGCCTCCGCCGGTCGCGAACAGGCTGCGGTCGAAGCCCGGCGCGTCGCGTGAGGCGCGGACGGCGCAGGCCCGCAGCCACCCGTCCTCGGACTTCCACGCCACCTGGATGGACTCGACGAGCGGGTCGCTGCCGGCCACCACAACGGTCGCGTCCTTGACGCCCCGCTCGTTCACCGCCTGGGGCTCGAAGATCTGGCTCAGGTGCCGAAAAACCTCTCGGGGCAGGACGTGCCCCAGGTATTCCAGCGCGGACGGGACGGCACGCGCGTCGCGAGTCTTGAGCCGCTGGAACGCACCCACCAGCGGCAGGGTCTCGTACCAGCAGATCAGCGCCCCCATGGCGCGCTGGAGCGCCGCGTCCGCCGACTCCCGGAACGTGTCGGCGAGAAGGCGCGACTCCGGAGCGGCGAGACACTCGAGCGAGAGCGCCGGGTCGATGAATCTCCGGTACTCCCCCAGCTCGCGCATGAACAGCTTGTGAACCTGCGAGCGCGGCAGCACCGGCTTCAAGGTCTCGATCCGCACGAGGGCCAGGCTCTCGAACCCGATATTCCGCAGTCTGGGCTCCTGGCTCTTGACGATCGTCATGAGGGCGTCCACGGCCCGCGGGCTCGCGATGTGCGCCAGGGTTCGGGCGCCGAGCACCTGCCCCTTCGGGCCGAACTCGCCGTCGAGGAGAAGCTGTAGCTCCGGGACGGCCTGGTCGCCGAGCGCGGTGACGGCCTTGCGCGCTTCGAAGCTCAGCTCCGGCAGATGAAGAAGATGAAGCAGCGCATCGAGAAGCTCCGGGCTGGGCCGGCGCGCCGCGGAGAGCAGAGCCATCCGCCTCACTTCGACATCGCGGTCGAGCAACAGGACGCGCAAGCGCCGCGTCGGGTCGCTGCCGGTCATCGCGCCCAAGGCTCGCGCCGCGAGCAGCAGATCCCCGCGCGTGCCTGCCTCCATCCGGGCATCGACCCATTCCACCGTGAGCGCGGCGCGTCCCTCGGACGGGTGCTCGGCCAGGGCGTCGACCGTGTCCTGCCGGAGCGTCAGGTCCTCGCCGTCCAGCCAGCCGCGCGCGAGGGCGGCCGGGTCCTTCCCCACCGCGAGGAGATAGCTGACCGTCGCGCGGCGGAGTCCTTCGTGCGGGTCGCCCAGGAAGCCCGTGACGACGCCTTCCTCGTCCTCCAACCGCATCGCTTCCATCGCTTCCAACGCCGCCGCGCGAACACTCGGAGACGGATGCGGGAGACAGCTCAGCACCGCGCGGGCGATTTCCTTGTCCATGGAGCGCTCGCTCAGCTTGAGGGCCAGCACGATGCGGGACTCGTCATCCTCGCGCAGCCCTTGGAGGAGCGCCTTTCGCGCGGAGGGGATTCTCATCGCCTCCTCCGCCACGTCGGGCTCGATCCAACGGGTGCTCAGCTTCTCCTTGAAGGCGCGTCCGTACTCCCGATTCAGGAAGATGAGCACGACGAGCCAGACGGCCACGAGTGTGCCCGTCACCACGGCCACGACCGTGGTTCCCGCCCCCGCCCAACGGAGCAGGAGGATGAGCAGGAGGCCGGCCGCCGCGTCCGACCAGCGGTCGACGAGCGTGTCGACCGCGGGCTTGATGCGGCGGCGCTCATGGCGGCGAATCGCCATGTAGTAGATCTCGGACGTGGACTTGCCGAGCGTCTGGAAGACGACGCCCTGGATCCATCGCATCGCGATGATGAACCACCACCCTGCGCCGAGGACCAGCCCGGATAGGAACATGATCGCCGGGACCGGCTGCAGGCCGGTCGAGGGCCCCAGGCCCAGCCGATACAACAGCCACCCTCCCGCTGTGAACTGGAAGAGCAGCGCCAGGGCGTTCAGTCCCACGTAGAACTTGCCGAAGAACTGCGTGAGCGCGTGCGGCTCCGGATACAGTTGCTGGATCAGGATCTTGAACTGGAAGTCGACCAGCGTCGATACGATCACCCCCAACGCGAGTCCGGCCGCCAGGATCTTGATGTACCGCGAACGGCGCACCAGCTCCCAGGGGGAGACCTTGTGCGGGACTTCGATCGGCACGGGACGGCGCGCGCGGTGCCTCTCGATCACGCGCGTCAGCAGGTGCGCCACGATGAGTAGGGCTGAGATCGACCACATCAATCCCACTTGCTTCACGATCGGCACCGCCCACGCGGCGTAGGCGCCGCCGAGCAGACCGCCGATCAGGCCGCAACCCCCGAGAAGCGGGAACACGCTGCGCGCCCGGCGGGAGTCCCACACGTCGATCGCGAGGGACCAGAAGTGGGGCATGAGCATCATCGCCTGGCTCCCCGCCCAGACGTAGAACACGGCAGTTGTCCAGTGGCGGGCGAACGGAAAGACCGCGGCAGCGGCCACGCTGATGACGATGGAGGCGTACTGGTTGAATCGTGTGGGCCCGAGCCGGCTCGAGCGGAGGGCCACCCGGCTCTCCAGCCAGACGAAGCCAACCGCGGCGAGCGCGACCCCGATGTAGGCATACGGCAGCGCGAGCGCTCCGAACTCGGCCAGGAACAAGGCGTCGCGGAGGACTTTCGCGATGGTGTAGGCGCAGAAAAGGGTCCCAACCAGGGCCCCCATCAGGAGAAGCAGGCGCCGCTCGTGCGGCTCCAAAGTGAGCCTGCGGGTGACGGCCCCGAACAGGCGTGCTGCCAGGTTCATCTCTCCTCCGGAAGAAGCCTTGACCGTGTTCGCTCTGACAGCTAACATAGCTTACATGAACGGACCCCATCTAGGCGAGGAGATTCGTCGTCTCCGGCTGCTGGGCGGATTCACGCTCCGCGGGCTCGCGGCCGACCTCCAAGTCTCGCCTGCCCACCTGTCGGACATCGAGCACAATCGCCGCCGTCCTTCCGAGGCGCTTCTTCAAAGGATCGCGTTGAAACTGCGGAAAGTCGGCGCCACCTACGAGGCACTCGAGCAGCTGATCTCGGGAATCGACAGCAAGACACGGGAATGGGCCGCCACGACTCCGGGAGCCAGGTCGCTGCTGCGCCGGCTCTTAGAGTCGGACCGGGACCCGCAGGAGATCCATCGGGCTTTGGAGAAACTTCTGGGACCCAGGCGGAAGGTGCGGCGCCCGAAAGCGAGCTGATCGGTCAGGTCGGCTTCAGCACCATCAGCGCCATTCCCACGAGGGGCGCGAGCGTCGCGATGGAGCCCCAGAACTCCCACTGCTTGGCCACGCGATGATAGGCCGCGTAGTCGAAGGTCCCACCCTTCGAGCCCGCATCGGCCAGGGCATGCATCTTCCGCTGAAGCGGAGCCACCCGCGCCATGAACGCGAGGCCGGAGATCGAAAACAGAATTAGCGTCCACAGGATCCAGGGCGTTCGGAGGATGGGGAAATTGCCCTGCATGGCCGCCGCAACCCCACCAAATATGATCACGAGGACGCCGGGGATGGTGAAGAGCCTGTCGCTCTTGGTGAGGCCCTCGGCGGTGTGCGCCAAAATCTTCGGATCGCGGGTGCGCGCGGCGTGCCGATGCCAGAAGACGCCGGTGATGATGTTGCCCAGAAACAAGACGACCGCCAGGATGTGAATCAGCTTGAGCCAGAGGTACATTCCCCAGTCCTCCCAACGGGCCATGCAGCCACGTCGGCGCTCCTGCGCCGCTTGCGGGTCAATGCGCGCGAGGATACACCGGCGCGCGGGATTTCTCTCGGCCGATCCACTTCGTGGGGCATGCGCGTTACACTCCCCAGACTCATGGGACCTTCGCGATCGGCGGCGAGAAGCGCATGAACCCGTTCCAACGTTTCGGCCTCGAGCACTTGGCGACGGTTGCTCTGCTGGCGACGACAGCTATTCTACTCTCGTGGTTTCTCCGTCGCAGCGGCCCCCAATCACCGCGCGCCAAGGGCGTCCGGATCGGCATGGCCGCGCTCCTGGCATTCGGCCTGGGCTACGCACTCGTGGATGCCCTCCCCCTCCGCGGACTCGATTGGCTCGACATCCTTCCTCTTCACTTCTGCGACTTGGCGGTGCTGCTCGCCGTGATCGCGCTCCTGACCCGCCAGCAGACGGTCACCGAGCTTCTCTATTTCTGGGGATTGTCGGGAACCGTGATCGCGATGCTCACGCCCGACGTGGATCGCGGCTTTCCGGATTCGCGGTGCCTCTCGTTCTTCGCACTCCACGGCGGGGTCGCGCTCTCGGCCGCCCTCGTCGTGTTCGGGCTGGGCGTCCGGCCCAGGCCGGGAGCCCACATTCGCGCGTTCTGGTTCACGAACGCCTATGCCGTGGTTGCCGCGCTGATCAACGCCGGGGCGGGAACGAACTTTCTCTATCTGCGCGCGAAGCCATCCCAGCCGTCCATCCTGGACGCGATGGGTCCCTGGCCGTGGTACATCCTGGCCGCGGACGTGCTCGCATTCCTGATTTTCTGGGCGCTGATGATCCCGTTCCGGGGTCAGGCGGTGGCGGAGAGAAAGAACGCGCTCAAGTAGTTACGAGGATCCAGCCGCGTCGCAGCGCGTCACCGGTCGCGACCGCCACGTCGGCCAGGGACGAGCGCTTGCTCAACCTTATCCCTACCCTACTTCTTATAAGGCGCCCAATCGTAGGGCCGGTCGAAAAACCCGGCGACGCACTTGAGGTCGGCGACGGCTTTGATCACCTTGGCGGGGTTGCCGGCGACGACCATGTCATCGGGGACGTTGCGGGTCACTACGCTGCCGGCGCCTACTAGCGTGTTACGGCCCACGACAACCCCGGGCAGGAGCGTGCAGTTGGCGCCGATCCTCGCCAGCGTGCGGACGGTGACGCCTCCGAGGCACTCCTTGTAGCGGGGGCAGCCCATGGGGGTGCGGGTCGGCGGTGAAGACGACGCGGGGGCCAACGAATACGTTCTCTTCGATTACCAGCTTGAGCTCGCCGGGTTCCTTGCCGCGCGGGGGCTTGCCC
>JBKJXM010000083.1:0-9559 GCA_046716305.1 Candidatus Eiseniibacteriota bacterium | reverse complement strand
CGCTTCTACTTCAACCTGGTCAAGGCCCGGGCCGAGCTGGAGAAAAGGGACACCCCGTTCACGCCGGCGATCACACTGGTCCTGGCCGCGCACGCGGCGATGAAGCTGATGGCGGCCGAGGGACGGGAGAACGTCTTCGTGCGCCACCAGCGGAACGCCGACGCCACGCGGGAGGCGGCGCGGGCGCTGGGGATGACGCTGTTGGCCGAGGTGCCCTCCAACGCAGTCACCGCCGTGAACGCGCCCGCCGGGCTGGACAGCGGGGCCGTGGTGAAGACGATGGAGCGCCGCTACGGCGTGAAGGTCGCCGGGGGCCAGAACCAGCTCACGGGAAAGATCATCCGGCTGGGCCACATCGGCTACTACGACGAAGGGGACATTCTCCGCATGGTCAGCGCCTTCGAGTCGGCGCTGATGGATCAGGGACTGAAGGCGGAGCCGGGCACGGCTGGGCGTGCGGCGCAGTTGTCGTTTCGCTCTGGAGTTACGGCTGCAGCGCCGGCGCGTTAGGCGCAGCGCCGTGGAGAGTGCATAGCAGCCGGGCGCTACGCGAAAAGCGGAAGCGAAAAAATCAATCCGTCTGGCGAAGTCGCCTTACGCTCGCTTCGGCTCATTCGCCCAACGGATTGTTTTTTCGCTCCCTCTACCCACATCCAGCCCGTAGTACACTGCCGCCCCTATGAGCCAACGCCGCATCCTTGTCAGCGATCCGCTCTCGCCGCGCGCCATTCAGATTCTCCGCTCCGCAGCGGGTGTCTCCGTGGACGAGGTGAAGGGGAAGCGCGAGGACGAGCTGGTGCCCCTGGTGGCTTCTATCGACGCCTGGGTGGTGCGGGGGGCGACCAAGGTCACCCGACGGCTCTTGGACGCGGCGCCCCAGCTTCGATGGGTCGCGCGGGCCGGCGCCGGGCTCGACAACATCGACGTGGCCGCCGCCTCCGAGCGGGGGATCGGCGTCCTGAACGTCCCCGGCGCGAATGCGATCGCCGTGGCCGAGCTGGTGTTCGGCCTGATGCTCTCGCTCTTCCGGCAGATTCCCGCCGCCGACGCCTCGGTGCGACGCGGCGAGTGGGAGAAGGGCCGGTTCCAGGGACGCGAGCTTCGCGGCAAGACCCTCGCGATCGTGGGCCTGGGGAAGATCGGCGCCGCGGTGGCGCGACGGGCGCGGGCGTTCGACATGGAGTGCATCGGCTTCGACCCCGTCGTTTCCGCCGACGACATCCGGGCGATGGGCGTGGAGCCTGTCACGCTCGACGATCTCTTTCCGAGCGCCGAGGTGCTCACGCTCCACGCGCCCATGCTCCCCGAGACCACGGGGATGGTGGGCGCGGCGCAAATCGCGCGCATGCCGCGCGGAGCCGTGCTGGTGAATGCCGCGCGGGGCGGGCTGGTGGACGAGGCGGCTCTGGTCGAGGCGCTCCGGAGCGGGGCCCTGGCGGGGGCGGCGCTCGACGTCTACGCCAACGAGCCGCCGAGCGGCTCGCCGCTCCTGACGCTCCCGAACGTCGTCCTCACCCCCCACATCGGCGCGGCGACCGTCGAGGCGCAGGAGGCGGTCGGCGAGGAGATCGCCCGGCTCCTGCTCGCCCGGATGACCGGGGGCTGATTTTCCGTTTGACACCGCCTTTTTTCGGCGCGAAACTTTTTTCAACGCGGAAAGGAGGTGGTCCAGTGCACGAAAGTTTCGGCAGTAGGATCAGCGGAGGTGGCTGTAGCTAGTCATACCCCGTGCGCTTTTGCAGGGCTGGTCTGACTGGCGACTCCAAACAGACCACCGGAGGAATTGAGGGAGGCTGAAACCGGCCTCCCTCTCTCTTTTATCCTCTGGGCTTTATGCCTTGCGATACACTGCGGCCCTCATGATCGCCGCGATTGACCTGGAAGGCGTGCTCGCGCCCGAGATCTGGCCCCACCTGGGGGAGGAGTTCGGCATCCCCGACCTCCACCTGACCACGCGCGACATCGGCGACTTCGAGGAGCTGATGCGGCGCCGCGTGGGGGCGCTGGACAACGCCGGCCTCACGCTGGCGCGAATCCAGGAGGCCGCCCACGAAGTGCAGCCCTATCTGGGCTCGCGCGAGTTCCTGCACCGCATCCGCCGGCACTGCCAGGTCATGATCATCTCGGACACCTTCCACGAATTCGCCGAGCCGATGATCGAGCATCTCGGAGGCTTCAATCTCTTCGCGAATCGCTTCGAGACGAACGCGGCGGGGCGCATCGTCGGCTGGAAGCTCCGCATCCGTGGGAGAAAGGCGATGGTCGTGGAGGGGATGCGCCATGCGGGGTTCCGCGTGATCGGCATGGGGGACAGCCTGAACGATCTCACGCTGCTCCAGAACGCGGACTATCCGGTGCTCTACCGCCCGGTGGCGGCCCTGCGCGAGCACCTGCCGCAGGCGACCGTCGTGGACAACCTGGACGACGCGCTCGCCAGCTTCATGGCGATCTTCCGGAAGAACGGCAGCGACGTCTAAGTCGTGTCATTGACGGACCCCCGGGCCTTTGCTAGCGTAGACCGTCGGTTTGAACGACCGACCCAGCCGCCGCGAAGCTTCCCCCGTCGCGGTCTTTTCATTTCCGAGGAGACGTCGCGATGTCCGTTCGCGTGATCGTGGGCGCCCAGTGGGGCGATGAGGGCAAGGGGAAGATCGTCGATCTTCTCAGCCACGAGGCCGACGTGGTCGCGCGCTACCAGGGCGGCCCCAACGCGGGCCACACGGTCTGCCACGGCGGCCAGACGTTCGTCCTCCACCTGATCCCCTCGGGAATCCTCCGCCCGAACACCACCTGCTACATCGGAAACGGCGTGGTGATCGATCTGGCCGCGCTGGAGGAGGAGCGGACCTCGCTCGCGAAGCAGGGGATCGCGGTCGACGGCCGCCTGTTCCTCTCCGGCTCCGCCCATCTCATTCTCCCTGACCATCGCCTGGCCGAGCGGCACAACGAGTCGGGCGCGTCCGGCCCGGCCATCGGCACGACGGGGCGCGGCATCGGGCCCGCCTACACCGACAAGGCCGCGCGCGTGGGGCTCCGGGTCGCCGATCTCCTCGACCCGAAGATCCGCGAGGAGCGCGTCCGGAACCTTCGCGAGCGGACCCTCCGGCTTCTGGGTCAGGGCGCCAAGGTCGAGCCGGTGGAGCGCACGCTCGAAGAGCTGGCCCGCGCCGCCGAGCGCGTTCGCCCGATGGTGGTGAACGTCTCGCTCGCGCTGGCCGCCGCGGTCGAGGGGAAGAAGCGGATCCTGCTCGAGGGCGCGCAGGGGACCCACCTGGACCTGGACCACGGCACGTATCCGTTCGTCACGTCGTCGAGCGCGGTGGCCGGCGGCGCCTGTACGGGCGTCGGAGTCGGCCCCACTCTGATCGACGAGGTGATCGGCGTGGCCAAGGCCTACGCCACGCGCGTCGGCAACGGCCCCTTCCCGTCGGAGCTGAGCGGCGAGCTGGCCGACCTTCTGCGCGAGGAGGGGAACGAGTACGGCGCCACGACGGGACGGCCGCGCCGCTGCGGGTGGTTCGACGCCGTCGCCATCCGGCACGCCGCGCGCGTGAACGGGCTGACCCAGCTCGTGATCACCAAGCTCGACGTGCTCGACGGACTCCCCGAGATTTCGGTGGTCACGGGGTATTCGATCGCCGGTCAACGCGTCGCTGAAATGCCGGAGTCGCTCGCGGAGCTGACTGAGGCAAAACCCATGCTCGAAACCTTCCCGGGCTGGCGCGCCCCGACCGGCTCGGCCCGGCAGTGGGACGACCTGCCGCCCGAAGCCCGACGCTATCTCGACCGGCTGGAAGAACTGGCGCGCGTCCCCATCCGGCTCGTCTCGGTCGGCTCGGGACGGGACGAGAATGTGAAGCGCCACGCCAACCTCCGCTCGACCGAGGCTGTCGGACGTTAGGGCTCCGGCCCGCCTGAGCCCGGCGTGAGAAGCCTCTTCCTGACCGCCGCCGAGGCCGCCGCCGTCCGCGATCGGTTCGGCACCCCCTGCTACGTCTACGACCGCGCAATATTGGAATCCGCCGCGGCGCGCGCTCTGGCCTTCCCGCACGCGTTCGGGCTCACCGTCCGCTACGCGATGAAGGCGAATCCGAATCGCGCGCTCCTCGAGATTTTCCGCGACCGGGGTCTCCACATCGACGCCTCCAGCGACTTCGAGGTGGAGCGCGCGCTCCGCGCCGGCTACTCTCCCGAGCGAATCATGCTCACCTCCCAGGTGCCGTCACCGCGCCTCGAGGAATTCGTGCGGCAGGGGGTCCTCTACAACGCCTGCTCGCTCCATCAGCTCGAGCGATTCGGGGTCGCGTTTCCGGGGCGCGAGGTCACCATCCGCGTGAACCCGGGCCAGGGAAGCGGCTCCACGCACCGCGTCAACACCGGCGGGCCCGCGTCCAGCTTCGGCATCTGGCACGAGTATCTCGACGAGGCGAAGGCGCTCGCCGCACGGCACGGCGTGGTGATCCGGGACTCCATACGCACATCG
Organism: Candidatus Eiseniibacteriota bacterium; assembly: GCA_046716305.1. Lineage (GTDB taxonomy): Bacteria > Eisenbacteria > RBG-16-71-46 > SZUA-252 > SZUA-252 > DASQJL01. Next base: position 5,076 of record JBKJXM010000083.1, on the reverse strand, counting down.
GCTCCGGGAGCGATCCCGCCGTCTGGACGCGCGTCGCCCATCTCGTGCTCAAGATCGCGGAGCGGCTCCCCGACGTGACCCGCGTCAGCCTGGGCGGCGGCTTCAAGGTGGCTCGCGTCCCGGAGGAGCCGGAGACCGACCTGCAGGTAGTAGGCGAAGCGGCACGCCAGGAAGTACTCCTCTTCGAGCGGCGCAAGCGCCGCGCGCTCCACCTCGAGATCGAGCCCGGCACGTATCTCGTCGCGAACGCCGGCGTGGTCGTGGCCGCCTGCGTGGACGTCGTGGACACGGGGAAGCGCGGCTATCGCTTCGCCAAGCTCGATACCGGGATGACCGAAGTGATGCGCGCGACGTTATACGGAGCGCAGCATCCGATCGCGGTGTCCGCCGACGGGCGGCCTGATGAGCCCTTCGTCTTCGTGGGGCGCTGCTGCGAGACGGGGGACATCCTGACCCCGGCTCCCGGCGATCCGTCGAAGCTCGCGCCGCGCGACGTGCCGCGGCCCCAGGCGGGAGACCTGGTGCAGATCGGGGGCGCGGGCGCCTACTGCGCCGCCATGTCGACGATCAACTACAACTCCTACCCGGCCGCGCCCGAGGTGCTGCGCGAGGGGGAGGGGATGTTCCGCCTGGTGCGGCGGCGACAGACAGTGGAGGAAATGGTCGGGGGAGAGGTGCATTAGAGCGTCCACTTGTCCGCCCGCTCGGGTACGATTGTAGACGAGTGCAGAGATCGTTCAGGGGGGGCAGCGTGTTTTCGACCCATCGCTTTCGAGAAGTTGTCTTTCCAACTCCCCGGCGCCATAGCCGGCCGGTCAATGTAGCCCCGGTGACGCTGGCGGTATGCGAGCCTGTCGAGGAATTGCCTCTCCCCGACCGCGCGGGCCTGTTCGTGAGCTGGCTCCTGCCCAAGGCCGGTCTCGATCCGAGAGCGTATCGAGGGGAGACGCTGCGGCGGAGGCTCCCGGCCTGCCTGCGTTTTCTGAGGGCGGCGACCACCTCCCAGGCCCAGCGCATCCTCGAAATGAATCCCGCGCTCATGACCGCCGCCGTGAACGTGATGCTGGTGGGGGTGACGTCGTTCTTCCGGGACCCCGACGTATTCCAGTGGCTGGCCGACGACGTGCTGACGGCCCGCGAGGGGGCGCACTCCAGACTCTACGCGTGGAGCGCCGGCTGCTCGGAAGGCTCGGAGCTCTACTCTCTGGCGATTCTGCTCGCCGAGCGCGGCATGCTGCACCAGAGCTATCTCCTGGGCACCGACTGCCGAAACGAGGCCATCGAGCATGCCCGCAGAGCCGTCTACGACGAGGCCGGGGTCCGCGGGGTCCCGGAGCTGTTCCTCCGCCGTTATTTCGAGCGGCAGGACAACGGTTGGGCGATCTCGCCCCGGATCCGGGCGGAGGCCCGCTGGGGCGTCTCCGACATCCTGAAGGGAATCGAGCCCGGCGCCTGGGACATCATTCTCTTCCGCAACACGTCGATGTACTTCCGTTCCGAGGCCCTCGCCGAGCTCTGGCCCAGGATCGAGAGCAGCCTGCGCCCAGGCGGATTTCTGATTCTCGGCCGCGCGGAGCGACCCACGGGCGTGAAACGGCTGGCCCAGGTCCGTCCCTGCGTCTTCAAGCGCTCGAGAGGGTAGACCGCTTGCCCCCCAAGACCCCCGACCCCCCAAAGCGATCCCCCAGTCGCCATCTTGTCGGCGCCGCCGCCGCCGCCGCCGCCGCCGCCCTCGTCGCGATCGTCGACTCTCTGTCTCTGCCCGACGCGGGCGTGCCGATCCTCTACTTGTTTCCTCTTCTCATCATCGCCCGACTGCGCGATGAGCGTTCCGTCTGGATCCTCGTCGCCATCTCCGTGTCCCTGGACATTCTCGTATTCGCCTTCGGCCCGCGCCCCATCCCCGGCGAGTTGTATACGGCCGCCCTCTTCAGCCGGATCCTGGCCGCCGTCGCGATCGCGGCGATCGGCCTTGTGCTTCACTTCCACATCCGGACCGAGCGGACCCTGGATGGGCAACGGGAGCGGCTTTCCGTGCAGAATCTCGAGCTGGAGGAAGTGAATCAGGAGCTGGGGCAACGCGAGGAGGAGATCGTCCGGCAGAACGAGGAGCTGCAGTCGCAGACGGAGGAGCTGGAGCGCCAGAGCGAGGAGCTTCGCCTGACGAACGAGGAGCTGGCCGCCAGGGAGAAGGGGCTGGAGCAGCTCCTCGAGCTTTCGCGCTCGATCACCGTCGAACTCTCTCGCGACGATGTCATGGACAAGGTCTGCGCCGCGCTCGGAATTCTCACCGAGACCGCCGCGGCGGCGGTCCTCGAGAAGCGCGGCGAGTCGATGGTGGTTGTCTGCCATTCCGGTTTCGGGGACGGCCCCGACGTCGAGTCGATCCCCGCGAACGAGGCCTTCGGCTCCCTCGCGCTCTCGATGGGTCAAACCGCCTACATCGAGAATCTGGCCCAGCGGCCGGATCTCCGAGTGCCCCAGCGCCCCGGCATGGAGCCGTTCGTGTCCGTCCTGGCGGCGCCGGTGCGCGTCGGCGCCAAGATGGTCGCCACTCTCGAGGTCTACGCGCTGACCGCGCTGGCGTGGACCGACGCGCAGGTGGCCACGCTGGAGTCGGTGGCGTCCCAGCTCTCGATCAGCCTTCACAGCGCGGTGCTGCTCGAAGGCATCGCGGAGGAGCGGCGTCGATTCGAAGCCGCGTTCCGTTCGGTGCCCGTGGGGATGCTTCTCCTCGCCGATCCGGAAGGGAACGAAATCCGCGTCAATCCCACTGGAGCAGCCATTCTGGGCGTGCCGACGGACGAGAACCTCTCCCTCACGACAGCGGCCGGGAGGCGGCTTCGGAAGGGTATCTTTCGCGATGGAAAGTCGGTGGCCGTGGTCGATCTACCCACGCAACGGGTGCTCCGCGGGCAGGAGGTATGGGGGGAAGACTACGAGGTCGCCCTGCTCGACGGCCGGAAGCTCTCTATCGTCGTGAGCGGCTCCCCGTTCTTCGATGCCGCCGGCAAGGTCACCGGTGGGGTGACCGCCTTCACCGACGCGACGCCTCACAAGACATTGCTGCGGGAGCTGGAGCTCCGGCGGCGGGAGGCGGAGGAGGCCAGTGTCCGGAAGACACGGTTCCTCGCGGCCATCTCACACGACATTCGAACGCCCGCCAACGCCATCAATCTCATGGCCGAGCTGATCCGGCGCGCGGCGGGTGACCACGCGGCCGAGTCCCAGGTCCCGGGATTGGCGGAGCGGCTGCAGCAAAACGTGACGACGCTGCTCGACCTGGTCGGTGACCTCCTCGACCTGGCCCGATTCGATTCGGGCAAGAGCGACCTGGTCGAAACCGAATTCCCACTCAGCGATCTCCTGGAGCGGGAAGTGGACCAGCTCCGCCCCATGGCGGACAGCCGGGGGGTCGAGCTGACCGTCGAGCCGGCCAGCCAGCCGGTGTGGCTCTATACCGACCGCGTGAAGCTGGCCCGCGTCATCGCCAATCTGATCGAGAACGCTGTCAAGTTCACGCCGAGGGGAACCGTGCGGGTTTCGGCGGAGCGAACGCCGGACAGGAGGGTGCGCATCCGTGTCGCGGACACCGGAGTCGGCATCGCACCGGAGCACCTGGCCCGGATCTTCGACGAGTTCATCCAGGTGCGAAATCCCGAGCGCGACGTGAACAAGGGGAGCGGGCTGGGGCTCGCGATCTGCAAGCGGCTGGTCGATCTGCTCGGAGGCACGATCGAGGTTCAGAGCGCCCCCGGCACAGGGGCCACGTTCACGGTCGAACTCCCGAGCAGCGCCATCGCGGTTCGGCTCGACTCCACGCCGCCGACCCCGTCCCGGAGCGAGGCTCCCACGCCGGGTGGCCGCCTGCCTCAGCTTCGGATCCTCCTCGTCGAAGACCATCGCGTGACGCGCGAGGGCACCCGCGACATCCTGAAGCAGGAAGGAGCCGTGGTGGTCGAGGCGTCGGACGGAGCCGACGCGCTGAAGCTGCTCCGAAAGGAGTCCTTCGAGGTGGTGATCCTGGATCTCATGCTGCCGGACATGGACGGAAACCAGATCCTCGAATCCCTCCGCTCGGAACGGCCGGCGGGCCTGAAGGGTGTTCTGGTCCTGACGGGGGATCTGCACGAAGGGCGCTTCTCGGAGCTTCGGCGGCTGCAGCCTGACACCCTGATCCAGAAGCCCGTCGATATCGAGAAGCTGGTTCGCGTCCTGCAGACGTACGTTTCCCGCTGAGCCTTACCCTCTCGACAGTTACCCCCTCGATCTGGTATAAACCTTCGTTCCTTGCGGGGTCCTTTTCCTTCACGAGGTGAGGTGACATGACGTTACGGAAGATGTCTGGAGCACGCGGCGCCATCCTGGCTGTCGTCGTCACGGCGCTCTGCGCGCTGAGCCTGGCGGTCCTGGCGCCCGCGGCGCTGGCGCAGGAGGGCGCGACCCACCATGGCGGCGAGGCGAATCTCACGCTCCCGGATCTCTCCACGGTCTCCTTCGTGGGCGGCGTCGACGGGCATACGCTCCTCCTCTTCGGACTCATCATCTGCGCTCTCGGTCTCCTCTTCGGAATTGTCATCTACGGGCAGCTCCGTGGCCTGCCGGTCCACCGGTCCATGCTCGAGATCTCGGAGCTGATCTACGAGACCTGCAAGACCTACCTGATCCAGCAGGGCAAGTTCCTCATCGTCCTCTGGGTCTTCATCAGCTCGATCGTGTTCGTCTACTTCGGCTGGCTGGCGGTGACGGGCGTGGACGCGGCGGGGAACATCACGCGCGGCTTTCCGATGTCGAAGGTGGGGGTCATCCTCTTCTTCAGCCTGGTCGGCATGGCGGGGAGCTACAGCGTCGCGTGGTTCGGGATCCGCATCAACACCTTCGCGAACTCGCGCACCGCGTTCGCGGCCCTCCGCGGCAAGCCCTATCCCTGCTACGCCATCCCGCTCAAAGCGGGCATGAGCATCGGGATGGCGCTGATCTCGGTCGAGCTTCTGATCATGCTGATCATCCTCCTCTTCATACCTGGCGACATGGCGGGCCCGTGCTTCATCGGCTTCGCGATCGGTGAGTCGCTGG
>JBKJXM010000082.1:0-3458 GCA_046716305.1 Candidatus Eiseniibacteriota bacterium | reverse complement strand
ACACGACCGGATCGACGGGCGGCTACGGCACAGCTGACCAGTCGCTCAAGGAAGTCCTGTGGCACAAGGTGACGTCGGCGGTCTCGGTGACCGAGCGTCCCGCGATTCTCGCGGGCACGGCGTCGCTGTGGGCCGGCAGGTTCGATCCGAACTGGGTCGTGAAGGTTGGGTATCCCAACATCACGTACCAGCTGATGTACATGGACACCGGCAACCACGCCGCGAACTTCACGATGACGGTGAAGATGAACTTGAGCGTGGAGCAGAATTACGACTACGTTTATCTCATCGGCGGCGGCGGCAACGCCGTGGACCCGATCGGCAACAGCCGCACGAAGCTGGACAACGTTCTGGCGACGGGACATGACGGTGCATCGGACCTTCTGGTCACCTGGACGGGCACCATCAACTCGACGACGACGGGCGCCACCGCGATCAACACGGTCGCCGGGTCAGTTCTTGTCGAGGGCTCGGGCTCGGGCGATCCGAACGTTCCGGTGCTTCCGGTTTCGATTACGATTCCTGCCGGGCATCGGGCCATGTACTGGCTCTTCACGGCGGACTGCCTCTTCTCCAGTGAGGACGGTCTGTGGCCCTTCGGGCACGGCACGGTGCTGGACGATATCAGCACCTCCGACAACGGCGTCGTCTTCGCCGATGGCACGCCTCCGGTGGGCTCCGATCCTGTGACTCCGCCGAGCGGCGGCCAGGTGATCTCAGGCACCTTCGGCACCCCCGGCTATGTCGCCGGACGCGTGACGGCAGGCGCTGGCGAGCTGTGGCAGATCGTGGACGGAGGATTCTCCGGCACCAGCGACAACTGCCAGCTCCAGAAGAATGACGTCGCGGACAAGATGTTCTTCGGGGCCGACGCTTCGACCAAGAAGACCATCCCGGGCCAGTACAACTCGGTCGTGACGTGCACGCTTCCGGTTCCGACGGGAACGGCCTCGATCATCGCGCTGTGGGGCGAGTATCTCGACCTGCCGCGCGGCGCGGGCTTCGTTCAGTCGTCCGACTATCGTTTCTACAAGGACGGCTCCTGGACGAATTGGCAGAACACGGCACCCGGCGGCGGCGTTCGCACGTCGGTCATCAAGCAGTGGGTCGTAGACGGTGATGAGCTTGCGGCTGCCGTCCAGGCCGACTCGGTGCAGATCCGCTACAACCTCCAGTGCATCCCCGGCTTTGCCTTCAACAACGTGTGCCAGCAGGTCGACTACGGGATTCTGTACGACGACCTGTACCTGCAAGTTTTGACGGGCGTTCCGGCCCCGGTGTTCGGCGTGTTCGTCGGCTCCGTGGCCCAGTCGACGTTCGTTGACGGCACGCTCACGGGCACGAACTGCACCGTGGTTCCGTGCTGGCCCGGTATCCGTGGCTCGCAAACTCCGGAGTCTCCGGGCAACACCCACGTTGACGTCCGCGACAACTTCAACAGCCCGCTCGGCGACTCGATCACGGTTGCGGTCGTGACCGGTCTCCGCAAGAACGGGATGGGCGTGAACTGGAAGCAGGGCTACGACAAGGCGTTCCAGGAGGGCCAGGTCATTAGCGTGACCAATGCCTCGTACAACGCCGCCTTCGATCAGCCGCGGGTGATCTACCGCCTGTTCGATCCGACGACGAAGACCTGGAGCCCGTTCGACTCCTCCGCTCTGGACGGAAACAACGTCTCGATCGCCGGCGGCGACACGGTCCTTATCGACAGCGAGTTCCGGATGAACTGGCCGCCGCGCGACAAGGCGGGGCTCAACCTTCCGGGCGGCTTCACGCTCAACGGCGTGGGCGCTTACAACAGCCTCGCGTTCCTGCCGCGTGGAACCCGCCTGCAGTACTACTGGAAGGCCGTCGACATCAATGGCGGCAGGGCGTATCAATTCTCGTCGGACAACTTCGCGCGTGAGGTCGAGGATCTCCCGACCCTGCCGGGTGGTACGGCGATCGCGCCGGATATCATCGAATTCAACATTCTCCCGCGCGTGTATGCGGCCGGCTCCGCCGCGTCGCTGCTCGCCGGAAAGACCAATACGCCGATCCTGAATATGGACGGTTCCTACTCCGTCTGGTCGGCCGCGTTGGATCCCGTGACCCAGGCGCTTCGTGGCATGGGCGTGCGGGCTGACCGGTACCGCTTCCTCCAGGGTCTCGGCGAAGGCAGCAACATCGGCGGGCGCGAGCTCACCGGTGCGCCGGACAATCAGCGTCCGGATCGTCTCTCCAACTACTTCCCGAACATGACCGAGTACTCCATCCGCGAGTCGCTCTCGACCTGGTATCGCATCTTGATCCAGTCGGGCCATCTCCGGACGGCGACGCTCGACGACGAGTCGGATGCCCGGCTCATGGAAGAGTGGTGGTTGAGCAACACCGGTACGAACGGCGGCGACCGCTGCCTCTTCGTCTCGGGAGACGATTACTTCAACGGCCTCATGAATACGGCGGCGGCCGACCCGGCTCCGCGGCGTCGCTCGCTTGGCCAGAATGTGCTGGGCGTGAACTCCGCTGGTGGCGCGTGGAACGGTACGGCTACTGTTCCATATCCGGTCGTGGAAGACCGTTTCGCGGCTCCGGGCTCCGGTCCGGGTCTCGTCACGGGCTACACCTACCCGGTCGACGGTGGATGCCCGGGTCCGAACCGCTTCGACGCACTCGTCAAGGTCGGCTCGTCCGACGCTGCAAACTCGGCCCTCTATCCGCTCTTCTCGGGCGTGAATGACGTGGCCGCGGTGGCGATGCACTCGGAGAGGGATGCAAGCACCGACAACGATCGGAACAAGGCGTTGGGCTACGGCTATTCGTTCTCGTACATCCGCAAGGCGGGTATACCTTCGAATGCCGCGAACTACGTCCACTCCGGCGTTCAGGAGCGTATGCAGGTGCTGTACAAGTTCCTTGCAAGCTGCCGCGGTGCCCGCTCGGGCGCTGCCGCCGACACGGCGAAGTGCTGGCCGTGCCCGACGGACGCGAACATGATGGGCAACTGGGCAACTCTGAGTGGGTTCCAGACTGGATCGTACGGTCCTCTGTACGCGATCCAGGACAACCTGGCAGCGACGGGCGTCGAAGTCTCCGAGGGCCCGGCCGCTCCGCGTGTCAACCGGCTCGATGGGAACTTCCCGAATCCGTTCAACCCGCAGACGACGATCCGCTTCTCGTCGGCTTCCACGGGCAAGGTGACGATCCGCATCTTCAACGTGGGCGGCCAGTTGGTCCGGACGCTCACGACGAAGGCTGACGCGGGCGCCAACGAGGTCCGCTGGAACGGCCGTCGCGATGACGGGCAGGCGATTGCGAGCGGTGTCTACTTCTACAAGGTGAAGTTCGCCGACGGCTCCGAGTCTGGCAGCCGGATGGCGCTTGTGAAGTAACCCGCAACCTAGCAGCAGGCTGTAGCGGAAGGGGGGGGGGGGGGGGCGCGCCGCGCGCGTGGGGCGCCCCCCCCCAAAAAAAAAAAG
>JBKJXM010000081.1:0-4258 GCA_046716305.1 Candidatus Eiseniibacteriota bacterium | reverse complement strand
GTGATCGACTCTCCGGAGGAGCATCGAACTATCTTGAAGTACCTGGCGACGTACGCTCCCGAGCTCAAGCCGCGCGTGAAGCTCTACCGCGGCGAAGCGCCCATCTTCGACCACTTCGAGATCGAGTCGGAGATCGAGAAGGCGATGGAGCGGAAGGTGTGGCTCAAGAAGGGGGGCTACATCACGATCGACCAGACCGAGGCCCTGGTCGCGATCGACGTGAACACCGGACGCTTCACCGGAAAGAAGAGCCAGGAAGAGACGATCTTGAAGACGAACATCGAGGCGGCCGCGGAGATCGCGCGGCAGCTTCGGCTCCGGGACCTGGGCGGAATCATCGTCCTCGACTTCATCGACATGGAGGAAGAGGCGAACCGGAAGAATGTTTCGGAGACGCTGCGCCAGCACCTTCGGCGCGACCGCTCGCGCACCAAGTCGTTCGCGGTGAGCGACCTGGGGCTGATCGAGATGACGCGCCAGCGCCAGCGCCCGAGTCTGGCGAACTATTTCAACGAGGACTGTCCCGACTGCGAAGGCGCCGGGAAGGTCCTGTCGCTCCAGTCGGCCGCTCTCAAGATCGAGCGGATGCTGCGGCGCGTGGGACAGCGCTCCAAGGAGAAGCAGCTCATTCTCCGGGTGCATCCGGACGTGGCGGTCTTCCTGGTCGAGCAGAACCACGACCGTCTGGATCGGGTGGAGAAGCAGTACCGGTACCGCGTCGAGATCCGGGATGATCCGTCGCTCCGCCGGGGCGAGATCCGGCTGTTCCGGGGCCGGACGTACGAGGAGATCACCAAGCAGTACGAACGCTGAGGTCCGGCGCGACGGGCCGAAAGAGAGGAACGAGGGACATGAGTCGTTACGCAATCATTCAGGCGCAGGGGCTCCAATTCCGGGTTTTGGCCGGGGAGGAGCACGTCCTGCCGAACATGGGCATGGAGGCCGGGCAGCCGGTGACGTTCGACCGCGTGCTCCTGATCGGAGACGAGGCGGGCGTGCAGATCGGCCGGCCGACGGTGGTGGGGGCTACCGTGACGGGCGAAGTGGTCCGCGCGGAGAAGGGGAAGAAAATCACGGTCGGGGTGTTCAAGAGGCGGAAGAAGTATCGGAAGAAGATCGGATACCGGGACTCGCTCACGCGGGTGCGGATCCTCGACATCGTCGGATAAGGAGAGGCAGATGGCTCACAAAAAAGGTGTATCCAGCTCCAGGAACGGCCGCGATTCCAAGTCGCAGCGGCTGGGCGTGAAGGTGTTCGGGGGCGAGCGGGTGAATGCGGGCAGCATCCTGGTGCGGCAGCGCGGAACGTCGTTCCGACCGGGACTGCTCGTCGGCCGCGGCAAGGACGACACGCTGTTCGCGCTCGCGACCGGCGTGGTGGTCTACCGGAAGCGCGGCAAGGGCAACGTGACCGTGTCGATCCAGATCCCGGGCGGGGCGGAGGCCGAGGCGGTCCATGCCTAAGATCACGATCGTCGGCGCGGGCAACGTCGGCGCTTCGGCCGCGCTCTACGCGGCGGAGGCGGAGCTGGGGGACGTCACCCTGGTCGACATCGTGGAAGGAGTGGCGAAGGGGAAGGCGCTCGACCTCCTGGAGGCGGGCCCCGTACGCGGCTACGACTCCCAGATCGAGGGGAGCGGCGACATCCGCGCCGTGAAGGGGAGCGACCTGATCATCGTCACCGCCGGGCTGCCGCGAAAGCCCGGGATGTCGCGGCAGGATCTCTTGAAGGCGAACGCGGACATCGTCCGCGGTGTCGCCGAGGCTATCCGGGACCACGCGCCGGACGCGTTCGTGATCACCGTGACCAACCCGCTCGACGTGATGACGTATCTCACGTTCCGGATCACCGGCTTCCCGCGGCAGCGGGTGATCGGGATGGCGGGCGTGCTCGACTCGACCCGCTTCCGCACGTTCATCGCGCAGGAGGTCGGCGTCTCGGTGGAGGAAGTGCACGCGATGGTGCTGGGCGGCCACGGCGACACCATGGTGCCCCTGGTCCGCTACTCGACCATCTCCGGGATCCCCGTCGAGAACTTCATCCCCAAGGCGCGCCTCGCCGAGATCGTGCAGCGCACGCGCGACGGCGGCGCCGAGATCGTGAAGCTCTTGCAAACCGGGAGCGCCTTCTACGCGCCCGCCGCGTCGGCCGTGCAGATGGCCGAGGCGATCCTGCGCGACAAGAAGCGGCTCCTGCCCGTGGCGGCGCACCTGGAAGGGGAGTACGGCTTCCGGGACATCTATCTCGGCGTGCCCGCGATCCTGGGCTCGCGCGGGCTGGAGAAGATACTGGAGCTGGAGCTGACCCCCGAAGAGAAGGCCGCCCTCGCCAATTCCGCGGAAGAAGTGCGGAAGGGGATCGCGGATCTCGAGGTCGCGCCCGCGGCGCGGTAGGGAGCAGCATGGGCCGACGCTTCGGCCGCGGTTTTCTTCGTTTTCTGCTCCTCGTGGCGCTTCTCGGGGCGGCTTCGGCCCCGCCCCTGGCGTCGTCCCTCACCCATGACGCCCTCACCCCGCCGCCCAAAAACTCCTATCCCTCTCACGAAGAGATCCTGCCGTTCTGGATGTCCCTGCTCCGCATGGAGGAGGCTTCGGTCTATCGGGTCGGACCTCCGACAGACTTGACTCTCCTCGATACGGGGCGCGATTCGGTCGGTTTCATCGCGGGGTCGCCAATACTGGATTCGGCGCGAGTGATCGGTGAGGACTGGCTGGATTCTCTGCGCACGATTGTCGGCGATCCCATGAGCTATCGCCGCGAAGCACAGATGCAGCTCGTCCCGCCTGAGTACGTGATCCGGCTGCGCGGGGAGGAAGACTCGATGACCGTCATGACCGGAGCGAAGGGCTCGTTTCTCTACGTCAAGCCGTCGTCGGGCCCTGTGATCGCCGGGTGGATCGATCGTGATCGCGCGATGCTGGCGGCGCTCATCGATAAGGCCCTGGCCACTACTAAGCCGCAGGCAAATCCGGCCCGCACTACGAGGAAGCGTCTCCCACCAACGAAGTAGTAACTACCCCGAATCCTGGACCCCGGGACTACCCGAAGGGTAGACTGGGAGCGGAACACCGACCCACCGCCGTCACCCTCCCGAGGATAGGAATGCCAGCCGCTCGCGGGCTCTGCTCTCGATTCGGAGCGCTCCTCCTTATCGTTTTGGCGGCGCCTGCCCCGGCGGTGGCCGCCTCCCCCGCGCCGCGATCTTCCGTTCTCACCGATCCGAACCTGTTCCGGAAGCTGGCTGCGGAGAGGAACGTTCGCGCATTCCGGCTCGAAGGAGAATGGACCACCGCGTGCGACTCGCTCCTCCGGGTCGGCGGGTCGGCCATGCACTGTTTCGTGCGGACCGCCGAGCTCAACATCCGACCCCGCAAAGCCATTCCCAAGTTGCTCGACATGCTCACGACATGCACGTGGGTACGATCCCGCGGTTGGATGTCGCCGGCCACCCCCGCACTTGGGTTCGCGATCGGGGGAGACTCCCTGGGGGTCGATCTTCTGGTCTCGCTTCGGGCGCTGAAGGCCACGCTGTCGCGACCAGGCGAAGGCTGCATCTCCGCAGTCATTCCGGAGAGCCTCTCCACGGACGTGGCGTGGTGCCTCTGGGCCGTGGATCAGGAGAATCCCGAAGCCCTCCCTGTCATTCAGTCTGAGATGCGCCGGCGCAGTCTCGACCCAGCGTTGGCTCCTCCACCGGGCATCGAATTCGTCGACGACGTCCGACGGGAGCGAGTCGATGAACTGGATTTCCACTCCTACGACGAGCCGCCGGAGTTGGTGACCCGAATCGAGCCGATCTTTCCGGAGATGGCACGTGAAGCGCAGATCCAAGGCAAGGTCGTCCTCCATGTGCTTGTAGGTGTCGATGGGCACGTGCAGAACATGGAGGTGGCCCGCTCCGTGACCTACCTGGATGACGCTGAAAAGCATGCGGTGAGTAAATGGGTTTACAAGCCCGCCCTGAAAGCAGGCGAACCCGTGGCCGCCTGGATCGTCGTGCCCCTGGATTTCCGCTTCTAGAAAGAGCCCATGTTCATCGGCCACTTCGCGGTCGCGTTCGCCGGGCCAGCTCGCGCCCGGCTCGCCCCTGCGAGTCGGGCTGGGACTCTGGAACCATCCGCGCCCCGCCGCCGCCGAACGCGCGCGTGGTCGCCTGGATGGCGCTTGCGCTCTGGTTCTTCGTGCCATGGGCCGCGTGGGTGGACCGGCATCGGGAAACGGCGCCCCGGCTCGCTTGACGACGCCCTCCCCTCATT
>JBKJXM010000080.1:0-3876 GCA_046716305.1 Candidatus Eiseniibacteriota bacterium | reverse complement strand
CTGGGGCCCGAAGTGCTCGAGATCGTGGCCGCCATCTTGGAGTCCGAGGAGGAACCCGCCGGCTTCCTGGAGTCCGCCGTGGCGTTCCAGCGCTTCATCGAGCTGGCGATCGAGGAGGCCGACATCGATCGGGCCAACTCGCTCCTCGCTCGCCTGAAGACGATCGCCGCGAAGCGGGCCGAGCAGCGTGCCGAGTTCGCCGGGCTCGCCGACCAGGTGATCCGCGAGATCGGCCGCCCCAGCTTCCTCGCTCAGGCCGCGCCCACGCTGAACGCGCACTCGGAGATCGACCCCGGCGTGCTCACCAACTTTCTCGTGCAGCTCGGCTCCAGCGCCGCGCCGGCGATCTGCGACCTCCTGGGCCAGGTGAACCACATGAAGCACCGCCGCGCGCTCTGCGAGGCGCTGGCCATCTCGTGCAAGGACGACGTGGAAGTGCTGATCGCCCGCCTGGGCGATCCGCGCTGGTACGTGATCCGGAACGTCGTCTACGTGCTGGGACGCATCGCGCACCAAGGTGTGGAGCGTGCGCTCGATCGGGCACTGCACCATGACGACGTCCGCGTGCGCAAGGAAGCCGTGCGGGCGCTCGGCCGCATCGAGAGCCCGACGAGCCGCGCGTACCTGATCTCGGCGTTCCGCGACGCGGACGCCAGCGTGCGCGTGCAGGCCGCCATGACGCTCGCCACGAACCGGGACGAGCGCGCCGCGCAGAGCATCCTCACCGTGATCGGCTCCGCCGAGTTCGCGAAGCGCGACCTGACCGAGCGGCAGTCGTTCTACGAGGCGCTGGGGCGCTCCGGGTCCGATGCCCTGGTCCCCAAGCTCGAGTCCATGCTGACCAAGGGGAGCATGTTCCGCTCGGGAAACGACGAAGACCGCTACCACGCGGCGCTCACGCTGGCCTGGCTGGGAACCCCGGCCGCGCTCGCCGTGCTGAACCGCGAGCTTCAGGGCAAGCGGGAGCCCGTGCGGAAGGCCGTGGAGGCTGCGCTCACGGTGGTCCGGAACGCCGGCATGGGAGCCCGCTCTCAGGGCAAGGCCGCCGGGGAGGATGAGGAATGACCGAAGCCACGCGCGCGTCGCAGCAGTCGCAGCAGTCCAACCAGCGCGCCAATGACGAGGCCGCCCGGATCGCGGTGCAGGGGCGCGGTCTGGCCATCCACATGTGCGTCCTCTTGAAGACGGCCCGAGTCCACGACGTGGGGAACGTGGCCTTCCAGGGCCCGCTCGTCAATTTCATCGATACGGTGGAGCAGATGTGGACGGCCGAAGGGGACTTCCGGCTCCAGGCGGTCGGAGACTTCCTGTACGTGAACCAGTTCCGCCTCCGGGTGGACGCCTCGTCCTATCCCAGCTACCAGTTCCTGATCGACGAGTTCCGGAACCGCGGCATGTCGGGGTTCGTCTTCACGGGGAAGCTGACGCCGCCCGAGGTGAAGAAGTTCGTGCGGCTCTTCCTGGACGTGGACGTCAAGTGCGCCGACCCCTTCGACGAGTTCTCCGAGGCCCTCTCCAAGCTCTCGGTCGCGCGGCTCGTGCCGCTGCGCGCGGTCGTGCCGGCCGGGAAGATCGACAGCGCCGAAGCGCGCGACAGCCGGAAGGCGGCCAAGCGCACGTTCTACCGCGCCATCGAGTCCGCCCGCACCGTCATGCTGAGCGCGCGCGACAAGCGGCCGATCGACTTGCGCAAGGCGAAGCGCGCGGTGCAGGGGATCGTGGACCTGATCCTGGAAGAGGAGTTTTCGCTCTTCGGGCTCACGGCGATCAAGAACCACGACGAGTACACCTTCCAGCACTGCGTCAACGTGTCGATCCTCTCGATCGCGCTGGGGCAGCGGCTGGGGCTGTCGAAGAAGCTCCTCGGCGAGCTGGGCGTGGCCGCCATCCTGCACGACCTGGGCAAGGCCACCATCCCGCCCTGGGTGCTGAACAAGCCCGGCAAGCTCTCCGCGGAGGAGTGGAAGCTGATGACCGACCACCCGGTCCAGGGCGTGAAGATGATCGCGAAGATGAAAGGGCTGAACGACCTGGCTCTGCGCGCCATGATCGTCGCCTTCGAGCACCACCTGAACTTCGACCACACCGGCTACCCGCAGATCGGCCACGAGACCAAGCAGTCTCTGTTCGGGCGCATCGTCTCCATCGCCGACTGCTTCGACGCCATGACGGCGCACCGCGCCTACCGCCGCACGCCGTTCACGCCCTACGAGGCGCTCCACCAGATCGTGACCAAGAACCGGGAGAAGTTCGACCCGCTGCTCTTGAAGGCGTTCATCAACACCGTCGGGATGTACCCGGCCGGCACGGTGGTGCTCCTGGACACGAACGAGATCGCGGTCGTGGTCGCGCACAACGCGCACGACATCTTCCGACCGCGGGTGCGCGTCGTCGCCGACAAGGAGCGGAAACGCCTGGAGGAGGGACCCCTGGTCGATCTCAGCGTGCGGAACGAGGAGACCGGCGCCTTCGCGGTGGGGATCGTCTCCGCGCTGAACCCCGAGGAATACGGCGTCAACGTCGCCGACGCGCTCGCGTAGCAGGTCGGCGCCCGTAATCGCAGTACCCCCATCGGCGTTGACGGATTTGCCCCGCCGTTCGACACTCCCCCCATGCCCCGCATTGCTATCCGCTACTGCGCCCGCTGAATGTCGCGCTTCCATGCCGCCCGGGTGGCGGCCACCCTCCGGAAGGAGCTCGCAATGGACGTGGAGATGGTCCACGGCCGCTGGGGCGATTTCACGGTCCTCGTGGATGACGAAAGCGTGATTCACGTGGGCGCGCTCTCCACGATCGCCATCCTCCCGTCCGCCTCCAAAATACTAGAGTCCGTCCGCGCCCGCCTCTCCCAGGGTAAGACGCCAGCGTGACGCTCCACCGCCCCCGCGCGCTCATCGTCGACAAGGCTTCGGCCGAGACGACGCAGCTCGTAACCGCGCTCGAGTCGAACGGGTTCGACGTGAAGTGGGTGAAGGACGGAGAGCAGGCGTTCAACGTCCTCGACGCGCCCGGCCCCGACGAGGCCGGCGTCACCACGGCCTCGGGTCCCGAAGTGGTGATCGCCGAGCTGCGCGCGCAGCGCATGGACGGGATGCGCCGCTTGCAGGTGGCCAAGCGGCGCCATCCCGAGGTCTGCGTCATTCTCATCGCGGACGCGGGGACGATCGAGCTGGCGACCGAGGCCATGCGCGAGGGGGCCTACGACTTCCAGACCCGCCCGCTGAACATCACCAAGATGGTCGCGGTGATTCAACGAGCCCTGAGCCACCAGCAGCTCGTGGGGCGCGTTTCCGACCTGGCGGAGCGGCTGGACGACACCGTCCGCATCCCCAGCCTCGCCGGAAAGTCGCGCGCCATGCAGGACCTCTATTCCCGCGTCGCGCACGTGGCCCCCACGCGCGCGACCGTGCTGATCCAGGGGGAGACCGGCACCGGGAAGGAGCTGATCGCCAAGGCGATCCATCAGCTCTCGCCCCGGAAGGACGAGTGCTTCGTGAAGCTCCACTGCGCCGAGCTGTCGGAGAACATCATCGAGAGCGAGCTGTTCGGCCACGAGCGAGGCTCGTTCACGGGCGCGGAGCAGCAGCGTCGCGGGCGGTTCGAGCTGGCCGACCAGGGCACGCTGTTCATCGACGAGATCTCCGAAGTCCCCATGAACATCCAGACGAAGTTGCTGCGCGTGCTTCAGGACCGCCAGTTCGAGCGCGTGGGCGGCGAGGACACCGTGACCGTGGACGTGCGCGTGATCGCGGCGGCCAACCGGCCGCTGGATCTCCTGGTCGCCCGCGGAGAGTTCCGCGAGGACCTCTACTACCGGTTGAGGGTCGTACTCCTGGAGGCGCCGCCGCGCCGCGGGCGGCGCGAGGACATCCCGCT
>JBKJXM010000079.1:0-3019 GCA_046716305.1 Candidatus Eiseniibacteriota bacterium | reverse complement strand
GCCCAGAGGGTTGCCCCGCGCGCCCACCCGCACCACCGAACCGCCCCCCCGGTTTGACACTCCGCGAACACGGGTGCTACGCTTCGCGTTACCACCTTGCGCCCATCGCCGAAATTCCCGAGTCTTCGACCCATGCGACTCCTGGGGCCCGCCAGGCTCCACGCCGCCCTCGCCCTCGCAACCCACCCCCTGCTTGTCGCGACCGACACGCCAACTCCCGCGGCGCCCCGCGAGCGCGTCTACATCCTGGGTTTCGATGGGATGGATCCGGACGTGGTGGAGCGGCTGATCGGCCAAGGGAAGCTCCCCAATCTGGCGTGGATGAAGCAGCACGGCGCCATGCGGCGCCTGGGGACGACCAATCCGGCACAGTCCCCGGTGGCCTGGTCTTCGTTCTCGACGGGCATGAACCCGGGCAAGACCCGGATCTACGACTTCCTTCGCCGGAATCCCGCTACCTATTACCCCGACTTCTCCACCGTGACCGTGGAGCGCGGGAGGTTCGCGATGGGCTTCCTGCCCACCCGGGCGCCCCGGATCATCAACAACCGGAAGGGCACGACGTTCTGGAAGATCGCCTCGCGGCACGGCATCAAGACGGCGGTGCTGGAGGCGCCGATCGACTTCCCCCCCGAGGAGCTACAGAATGGGGTACTCCTGTCCGGGCTTGGGGTTCCGGACATTCGCGGGACCATGGGGACGTTCTCGTACTACGCCACCGACGCCGTCAACGCGGGCGACACCGAGATGGGCGGGAAGGTGGCGCGGCTCCGCGTCGACGCCGGCGGCCGCGCGCGCTCGGTGGTCCATGGGCCGCGGAATCCATTCGCCGCGCGGGACGCCGAGGGGCGTATCCCGGACATCAGGATCCCGATCGAGTTCCAGCGCCTGCCCGGCGCTTCCGCGGTCCGGATTTCGCTCCAGGGGCAAGTCCGAACCATCAAGCAGGGGGCGTGGAGCGACTGGTACAAGATCCGGTTCACCATCGCGCCCATGGTCGCCGTGAACGGGATCGCGCGCTTCCACGTGGTGGAGGCCAGCCCCGAGCTCCGCGTCTATCTCTCGCCGATCAACTTCGACCCCCGGCGCCCGCCGGTCCCCATCTCCAAGCCCAACCGCTACAGCGCCGACGCGGCCCGCCGGATCGGCCTCTACAAGACGCTCGGCTGGCCCGAGGACACGTGGGCGCTGAACGAGGAGAAGATCGACGAGCGCGTCTTCCTTCAGGACGTGAACTACACATTCGACCGCCAGCGCGCGCTGGTGCTGGACGCCATGAAACACCTCGATCCCGATCTCTTCGTCACCGTGTTCCAGGCGACCGACAAGGTGCAGCACATGATGTGGCGGCTCATCGATCCGAAGCACCCCATGTACAACAGCCGCCTCGCCGCCCAGTACGGCGGCTCGATCGACCGCACCTACATGCGTTGCGATTCCCTGGTGGGGCTCTTTCTGCGCCGCGCGCGGGACAATCGGACCACGCTGCTCGTGGTTTCCGACCACGGCTTCTCCTCGTTCCGGAAAGCGGTGAACATCAACACGTGGCTCGTGCGGAACGGGTACATGACCCTATCGCGGCAGGATCCGGTACGCGACCGGAATCTCGAGGACCTCTTCGGGCGTGGCACCTTCTGGCCGAACGTGGACTGGTCGAAGACGCGCGCCTACGCCCTCGCCTTGGGACAGATCTACGTGAACATGAAAGGGCGCGAGAGCCGCGGGATCGTGACGCCTGGAGCCGAGTCCGCGGCGCTCAAGAAGGAGCTGATCGAGCGGTTCACCGCGCTCAAAGATCCGGACACCGGAGAGCGCGTGGTTCGAAAGGTCTACTCGCGCGAAGAGCTGTACCAAGGGCCCTACTTCGGCGAGGCCCCGGACCTGGTCGTCGGCTTCGAGGAGGGCTACCGGGTCTCGTGGCAAACCTCGCTGGGCGGCATACCGCCCGAGGTCATCGAGCCGAACGAGCGCCGGTGGAGCGCGGATCACTGCTCGGTGGACCCGGCTCATGTGGAGGGGATCTTCCTTTCCAACCGGCCCGTGGACGCCGCGGCTGCGCGCATCGAGGACCTGGCGCCCTCGGTCCTCACCAAGCTGGGGATCGCGCCGCCCGCCGACATGGACGGGCATCCGCTGGGCCTTCGCTGAGTGTCCCGCGCCCACGTCTATTGGGAGCTGGCGCGCCCGTTCACGCTGATCGCCCCCGCCCTGGGGATGTTCACGGGAAGCGTGATCGCCCTGGGCGCCATGCCTCCGATCCCGCTCACCCCCTGGATCGCCGCGAAGATCGCGCTCGGGACCCTGATGGCTGCCGTCCTGAACGCCGCGTCCAACACGCTGAACCAGGTGACGGACCTCGAGGCGGACCGGATCAACAAGCCGAGCCGCCCCATTCCCTCGGGCCGCGTCGAGCCGCAGGAGGCGATCCGGCTCGCCGGATGGCTCTACGTGGCCGCGTTCGTCCTGGCGTCCTTGGTGGGGCCGCAGTGCACGCTCCTCGCGGGAACGGCCGCCGTGCTCACGGTGATGTACTCGGCGCCCCCCTTCCGATTGAAGGCGGTCCCGTTCGTCGCCAACGCGGTGATCGCGCTGCCGCGCGGGGTGCTGCTCAAGGTGGCGGGTTGGGCCTGCGTGCGGGACTTCGGGCGGACCGAGCCGTGGTACATCGGCCTGATCTTCGGGCTGTTCCTGCTGGGCGCGACCACGACGAAGGACTTCGCCGACATCCGGGGCGACCGGGCCGCGGGCTTCCGCACCCTGCCGGTCCTCCTGGGACCCCGGAGCGCCGCGTGGTTCACGGCGCCCTTTCTGGTCCTTCCCTTCCTGCTGATCCCCTTCGGGCTCCATCGGGGCTTTCTGACCGGAGCCCCGTGGGTCCTCTACGGCCTCACGGCGCTTCTCACGTGCTGGGGGGCGTACGTCGCCTACCTCATGCTCCGCCGCCCGGACGACCTGGCCCGCACGGAGAACCACCCTTCGTGGACCCACATGTACGTGATGATGTTCGTGGCGCAGATCG
>JBKJXM010000078.1:0-3141 GCA_046716305.1 Candidatus Eiseniibacteriota bacterium | reverse complement strand
CGGTTGAAGACCGCCTCCGCACCGCGGTGGAGATCACGGCCGTCACCGTGGAGCGCGCGGTCGAGCTTTCCGGATCGGGCCGCCCCCACGAGGTGATCGTTTCGGGCGGAGGGGCCAAGAACGCGGTCCTTCTCGATGCGATCCGCTCCCGGCTCAAGGGGAGCACGCTGCGAACCAGCGACGAGCTGGGCGTGCCGTCCGAGGCCAAGGAAGCGATGGCCTTCGCCTTTCTCGCCGTGGAAACCATGGCCGGGCGCCCGGGGAACATCCCCAGCGCGACCGGGGCCCGAAGGGAGGTCGTGCTTGGCAGCATCACGCCGCCGCCGCATGCGCGAGGCTAGGCGACTCCTAGCGGTGCTGGCCTTGGTCGCGGTCACGTCCGGATGCGCCGCGAGCCGTCCCCGCGAGGAACCGCCCCGGACCACGCCAAGCGCGCCGAGCGACACTCAGGCGACTCCCGCTCCCACGAAGGCAAAGCCGCAGCGTCCCTCCACGGCCGGCGTGCCTGGCGGCGGCCCACCGGCGCCGTCCCCCGTGAGCGACGCCTGGCGCACCGCGACTTCGGTGCGCGTCGGGCTCCGCGTCGGAGCGCCTGAGTTCCTCCTCTCCGGCTCCACGGCGTGGAGGCTCATACGGCCCGATAGCAGCGAGGTCGCGGCCGAGAAGGGGGGCATTGCCCTCCGCGTGGCGCGCGGCAGCGGCGCGATCGAGATTACCCGCCGCGGAAACCCCGAGCCGATCGCTCGCGTGGGCGAACGCGACACGCTCCTCCTTCTGCCCGATGAAAACGGATACGCAGGCTGGAGTGGACGGTGGTACCGCGGCGTGTTCCGGGTGTTCGCGAGCGCCGCCACCGGGCTCACCCTGGTGAACGAAGTAGGGCTCGAGAGTTATCTGCGCGGCGTACTGCCTGAAGAGATCGGCAAGCCACCCGAAACCGATTTCGAAGCGGTCAAAGCGCAGGCGGTGGCGGCACGCTCGTACACCCTCTCGTACCTGGGACGGCGCGCCGATCTCGGATTCGACCTGTGGGCAACCATCGAGGACCAGGTCTACGGCGGCACGGCGCGTGAGAACGAGCAGTCCAACCGGGCCGTCCGGGCCACTCGTGGCGAATTGCTCCTCTCCGAGGGGGCGCCGATCCGCGCGCTCTACTCCTCGGCCTGCGGCGGCCGCACTTCGAACGTCGAGGACGTGTGGCCCTGGCCCTGGACGTCGTATCTCCGGAGCGTGCGCGACGCCGAAGGCAGCAACCTCACCGGCTACTGTTCTCTCTCGGCGAACTACCGTTGGCGCGAGGAGTGGAGCGTGGACGGGTTCATGGAGACTCTACGAAAGTTCGCCCCGCCCGAAGGCACGGACCCCTCGGCGCTCGACGGCAACCTGGTCGACGTACAGGTGAAGAGCCGCTCCCGAAGCGGGCGCGTGCGCGAAGTGGTCGTCACGACGAGCGAGGGGAGCTGCGTCCTGCGCGGCGACCGAACTCGCTGGTCCATGCGCCGACCGGGCGGTCAGGCGATCCTCCGCAGCGCGTTCTTCAAGGTGGGCGTGCTGCGGGCCGCGGACGGCGCGCCGCTCAAGGTCGTCGCCACCGGAGGCGGGAACGGTCACGGGATCGGCATGTGCCAATGGGGAGCGATGGGAATGGCGCGAGCCGGGATCGGCTACCGGCAGATTCTGAGGCACTACTACAAGGCGGCGAGGTTCATGCACCTGTAGTGCGCGGGCGCGGCCGTCAGCAGCGCTCTACTGGATGACCCCTCGCGGATGCGAGCGCTGCCGTTCCAGAATCGTGACGATGCTGGCCGCGGTCGCCGCGCCGGAATTCTGGTGCGGATCGGCAGTCCCTTTCCTCTCGCGCACAACGGCGGCTCTCAGGACGTCGATGAACACGCTCTCGGCGGCGGTTCCCATGCCGAGAGGCGTTGCCCCCGGCTTTGTCGGATAGTCCGCGCCGACGAACGCCTGGTACTGCTTGGACGTGCTGAGCGTATCCACCACGAGCTCTCCGGTCGCGGGGTAGAAGGAGGTGTCCGTCGGGGCCGCGGGCGGGTTGACTGTGGACCCGAACGCGAACTTCAGCACTTCACCCTTGGCTCCACCCAGCGAGCCGCCCGCCACGCCTCCATCCAGATACGTGACCGCGGTGATGAGCGTACAGGGGAGAGACACGCCCAGGAGCGACTGCGCCCGAGCCGCGAGTACGGGGTCGACGTGCTCGGTCTGTACCGCTTGCTCCGGAGGCTTGGACTGAGTGCATCCCGCGAGGACGACAGCGAGGGCGAGGACGAGCCGGAGTCGATTCATCGGCCCATAGTACGGCAGGCGCGGCGCGGTGGCAATTCGGGTCGTCCCCGGCTGGCGGGCATGCGCTCTTATTCGAACTCGTACTTCGGGTCAGCCGGCTTCTGGTCGGCGCCGACCCGCCCCGCCTCGATCCCCGCGCGCGAGTAATTCTCCCCCTTGATCGGGGCTCCGAAGATGCGCCGCAGCGTGTTGATCTGCCCAACATGCGTGAGCGCGTCCGCGATCGCCCCCTGGAAGAGACGCTCCGCGGGAGCCGCGAGCGGCGCATCCGAGGCGAGGAACGCATCGAACGCTGCGAGCGCCGCGTGGAATCGCTTCACCTCCTCGTCCCATGGAAGCGGCGTCGAATCCTTCCAGACCTGCTTGTCCCGCGCCATCGAGAGCCCCCAATCCATCAGGTCTCCGATATGCGCCAGGATCTCGGCCGGCGTACGGGTGGTAGGGGAGGCACGGAGTGAGGCGAGCTCGGGAGGGGCGTTGCGGGTCGCCTTGGCGCCGCGGTAGGCAAGGGTGGCCAGGGTGTGTCGAAGGAGCTCGCGGTCGGTGCCCATCTTCCTCCCTGTCCGGGCGTTCGCGGAGCCGCGTTTGACCCCGGCCCCGGAAGCCCCTATAATCCTGCGTCTTGCTTCAGAATCCTTTGGTGGGGTCGTAGTTCAGCTGGTTAGAACGCCTGCCTGTCACGCAGGAGGTCGCGGGTTCGAGTCCCGTCGACCCCGCCATTTGAATCACCTGGAAGTCCAGTGATCGCAATCCATAAGCAATGTTTGTAAACGGAATCGAAGTGGCGGCCCGGTTTACTCGCGCCATCCACACGATCGTGCGGAACTACGGCTC
>JBKJXM010000077.1:0-3371 GCA_046716305.1 Candidatus Eiseniibacteriota bacterium | reverse complement strand
AAGAGCGCGAAGAGAAGGCCCCCCGCGCATCCGGAAGCGGCCACGTCCTCGAGGAGACGCACGTCGTGCAGCCCCTGCTCCCGCTCGGTGGCGCCGCCGTGGTGGATCCCTTGAGGCTGGAGGTGCGCTACTCCGCGGCTCGACGGAACGCCGAACTCCCCGATCAGAAGCGGCAACCCACGCGTGTGCGCCTTGAGATCGCGGAGGTATCCGCCGTACGAGCACGGGCCGTGGCGGTCCTTGAAGGCTGCATAGCCCGGGTCGAGGTTCAGAAAGTCCGGGTAGTAGGGATAGACGTGGTAATTCGCGAAGTAGCCCAGGAATCCCGACTCGCGGGACGCCGCTTTGAGCGGCCGGATGCGGCGTGGATCGACCGAATACGCGTCCTCGTCATGCTCCGCTTCGTGGCCGCCGCGCTCCGCCTCGGTAGGGTGGCGCATGACGTCGAGCGTCGGCCAGGTCACGAACGAGACCGCGCGCGCGACCCCGTAGCGCGCCTCTTCGTGAGAGGCGGCCGTCTCGCACGCGCGGGCGAGCCAGGTCTCCATCGGCGTCCCGCCCGCCACGGAGAAGTAGCGGCCGCGGAACTCGGTCGAGTCGGGGCGGCTCCGCTCGGTGATCCGGACCGCGTTCGGCTCCCACTCGCGGCCGAGCAGCCATCCCGCGAGCCAGGGGGAGACGTCGGCGTCGTAGCGCCCCGAGGCGTGTCCCGGGCGCGGGAGCGCGGTTGTGTTCCCGTGGACGGCGTCCACGGCGAGGCGGATCTCGCGCTCGAAGTCGCGCGTGAACGTCGCGTCCCAGAAATCGCCCGAGGCGGGCAGCTCGGTCCACACCTCCTGGAACAGCCAGAGCGGGCGGTCCGGATGCGCCGCGTTCTCCTCGCGCAGCGCCTGGTAGAAGGCGGGCGGGTGGAGCGCGTACACCCGGATCGCGTTCGCGTGGAGACCGCGGGCGAATCGGATGTAGCGGCGGTAGTCGTCCTTGGTGAACGCGAACTCGCCGGGGAAGTGTCCGGGCGCGCCCGCGCCCAGGTTCACGCCGCGGAAAAAGATCGGACGCGCCTCGGCGCCGCGAACCAATTCGAAACGGTCGCCTCGCGCGCGGACGTAGGGCGCGGAATTCTTACGCGCAACGGGGCCGGCCTCCGCGGGCGTTGCCGAGGCCCACGAGGCTATCGCTATCAGAGTGGATAGGACGGTTCGCGCGATGAGCATTCAGGGATGGTCCACCCGCGCGCCTCACGGCGGCGGGAGGATTGGCCGGAGAATGCTGCAGCGAGGGGTGCGCTTGCTACGGAAAAATGGCGCGGAGCGCGGCTTCGTGGTTCTCGAAGGAGTCGAGCAGCGCGTCGGGGCCCGCCTCGGACAGCTCGGCCCGCGTGACCTGGCCGGTCGCCACGACGACGGCGCGCGCGCCGATGGCGCGGGCGCACGCGATGTCGCGCGGCGTGTCGCCGATGACCGTGGTGTCGGCGCCGCCGAACGCGCGCCCGGTCAGCGCGCGCGCCTTCTCCAGCGCGATCTGCGCGAGCACGCAGCGGTCCTCGTGGTCGTCGCCGTAGGCGCCGAAGCGGAAATAGGGCTCCAGGTTCCACCGACGCAGCTTGAGCTCGGCGCCGCGGAGGATGTTCCCCGTCAAGAGCCCGACCATCACGTCCTCCAGCTTGTTCAGCCGCTCGAGCAGTTCGCGCACGCCGGGGAAAAGGCGGGCGCCCTCGTGGTTGGGCATCTCGACGTGGAGGTGCTCGATGTAGCGGCGGAGGCATTCGGAGCGGCGCGCGAAAATCACGTCATCGGACACGCCGGCGAGCCGCATGATCTCGGCGACGCACTGCGGGTCGGTCATTCCGGCGAACTTGAACTCGCCGATCGGCCCCGTGGTGGCGTAGGTCTCCCGGAGCGCCCGGGCAAAGGCGATCTTGGGCGCAAGTCCTTCGCGGAGCAGCGTGCCGTCGATGTCGAACAGGACGAGACGCATGGACCGGGACCGGCGCGGGGACGAGGGTTTTTTGGTGTCGGTTGCGGGCACGTTGGTTGTGGGGGGCCAGAGGCCTCCCGCTTCCGACAAGTTTACGCGGGCGGCAAGAGCGGGGTCTAGCTGTTCCT
Organism: Candidatus Eiseniibacteriota bacterium; assembly: GCA_046716305.1. Taxonomy (GTDB): domain Bacteria; phylum Eisenbacteria; class RBG-16-71-46; order SZUA-252; family SZUA-252; genus DASQJL01. Next base: position 1,266 of record JBKJXM010000077.1, on the reverse strand, counting down.
CGCGGCGCCTACGCCCGCGGGCGCGGGAGCGCCCGCCGGGAAGCCGCCGGCGGCCGGCGCGCCTCCGGACACCGAGGCCTCGAAGAGCTTCGGATTGGTGGACCGCTCCAAGGCTGCTTCCCGGGTGATCTTCCCGGTGATGACCAGCTCCTTGAGCGCCATGTCCAGCGTCTGCATGCCGTGCTGCCCACCCACCTGCATCACGCTCTGGATCTGCGTCGTCTTGTCCTCGCGGATCAGGTTCCGGAGCGCGGAGACGCCCACCAGGATCTCGATCGCGGCCACGCGGCTCTTGCCGTCCACGGTCGGGATGAGGGTCTGGGCGATGACGCCCTCCAGCGACTCGCTCACCATCGTGCGGACCTGGGACTGGCGCTCGGCCGGGAAGATGTCGATGAGCCGGTCGATCGTCTTCGAGGCCGAATTGGTGTGCAGGGTGCCGAAGACCAAGTGCCCGGTCTCGGCGGCCGTGATCGCGAGCGCGGTCGTCTCGAGATCGCGCAGCTCGCCGACCAGGATGATGTCCGGATCCTCGCGCAGCGCGCTCCGGAGCGCGCTGGAGAAGGAGTCGGTGTGCGATCCCACTTCGCGCTGGTTGATGAGGCAGCTCTTCGATTCGTGCACGAACTCGATCGGATCCTCGATCGTGATGATGTGGCCGGGGCGGTTCGAGTTCACATAGTCGATCATGGCCGCGAGCGTCGTGGACTTGCCGCTCCCCGTGGGCCCCGTCACCAGCACCAGCCCGTGATCCTTCATCGAGAGGTCCTTGAGGACGCGGGGCGTGCCCAGCTCCTCCAGGGTTTTGATCTTGGTCGCGATGACGCGGAAGACGCCGCCGATGCCGCGCCGCTGCTCGAAGATGTTGGCCCGGAAGCGGCAGAGCCCCGGAAGCTCGAAGGCGAAATCGATGTCGCGCTTCGTCTGGAATTCCTTCCGCTGCTCGTCGGACATCAGGGTCTGGAGCATGATCCGGGCGTCCGCGTCCGTGAGCGCCGGCGCCGGGGAGCGCACCATGTCCCCCCGCACGCGAATCAAGGGCGGCATCCCGGCGGACATGTGAAGGTCGGAAGCCCCCGCCTCGACCGTGGCCCGGAGAAGGGTCTGGATGTCCATCGCCATCAGCGCGGCGCCTCTTTGGACAGGCTCTTCCGCTGCTCGTCGGTGAGGATGGTGACCCGGAGGCTTCCCGCCTGGATCTCGGATTCCTCGGGCTTGACCCAGACTTCCGAGCCTTCCCGGCGCGCGGCCGGGAGCGTTACCAGG
>JBKJXM010000076.1:0-7650 GCA_046716305.1 Candidatus Eiseniibacteriota bacterium | reverse complement strand
CGCCCATTCGTCCAGCTCCCGATCGCTCGCTTTGCGGCGGCCCGCCATCTCCATCGTCGCGCGGCGTATCCAGCGGTCCACCGGGTAGGCGTCGAGGCGGCCGAGACCGAACAGGAGGGCGCAGTCGGCGATCTTCGCGCCGACTCCGGGGAGGCTCTGGAGCGCCGCGCGCGCTTCGTCGATCGGTGCGCGCCTGAGCGCATCCCAGGAAAGCGGGTCGCGCGCGAGCCGGCGCGCGGTCGCGAGGAGGAGGGGCGCGCGGAATCCCAGCCCCGCCGCCCGCAGCTCCGATTCGCGCGCGCGCGCGAGCACGGCCGGCGGAGGGAAGGCGCTCCGGGCCGAGCCGGGGATCGGCTCGCCGAAGCGCGACGCGATCCCGTCGACGCATCGGGAGATTTTCAGGATGTTCGCCGCCGCGGAGCAGATGAAGGAGGCAACCGTCTCCCAGGGGTCCTGGCGCAGCAGGCGGAGCCCCAGAAGCGGCTCCAAGCCGGGAAGCGCGCGGAGCTCGGACGCTCCGTCGAGATGAATCACGGGATCTTCCTCGAGACGGAAGTAGTCGCTCCACGCGCGCGCGCCCGGGTCTTCGCCGCGCGCTTCGATCAGGAGTTGCCCGTCCTCGCCCAGCCGCACCACCGCTTCGGCCCGCCCCACGACGCCGCGCCACGCGCCTTCCTCCGGCGCCCAGCGAAAGGCCTGGCCGCAGGAGAACGTGAGATCCAGATCCAGGGGGCCGCGAACGGAGAGGAGATGCCGCACCGACCAAGCCTGACCCGCGGCGGACGCTCCGTCAAGCGGCGGGGCGGGTTTCCGTTGACCGGCCGCGAAGCCGCGTGGGAGACTCGTTCCCCATGCGCGTGAGACAACTCGTCGTTTTTGCCCTGGCTCTGGGCGTCCTCGCCGCGCTTTTCACGGTAGCGGACGGGCCCGGCCCGGCGCGCGCTGCGGCGGCGACCGGACGCGCCTCGGTCCACCTGGTCCGTCTCCTCGACGAAGTCCCCGATTCTCTGCCCGGCCCGATGGGGCCCGTGCACGACATCCGGCTTCGCCTCGTCGAGGGAAACGTGCTTCTGCTCAAGCACAGTGGCAACTTCATGGCGCTCCTGCCCATCGAGCGCCGCTCAGGCGCGGCCGATTCGCTCCAGTACTTCTATTACATCGAAGGCGCCCCGCTTCTCTGGATCATTCCCGGCTCGCGTGAGCGGGCGATCCGCTCGGTGGCCGATGCCGGAGAGATCCGCTTCGGCACCTCGCGTCTGATCTGGCGCTCCGGCCCCGGCGAGGGGTGGATCTACTTTCCCGACGTCGCCGAGAACGCCGGGCTCAAGTTCTCGGTGGTCAGCGGGAAGAGCGTGGACCAGGCCGACCCGCGCGACACCAAGTACTGGGTGGAGCTGGGCACTCCCGGCAGCTCCGGTTTCTAGCGGGGATGGCATCGCGCCTCCGGGAGATCCTCTTCGGGAATCTCGGGCTCAAGATTTCCTCCCTGGTTCTGGCCCTTCTGCTCTACGCCCACGTTGTGACCGAGCAGCCTCGGGACTCGGTGGTCCAGGTGCCGCTGACCCTGACCGGACTCCCCGAGTCGCTCGTGGTGACCGGCCACCCTCCCGAGCGCGTCTCGGTGAAGGTCCGGGGGCGGTGGAAGGACCTGATCCGCCTCGGGCTCACCAGTCCGTACTTGCCGATCGACCTGGCGCACGCGGCTCCGGGGCCCTACCGGACGGCCATCACCGCGGGCGATATCGCCTCCAGGGCCCTGCCGCCCGAGCTCTCGAAGCTGGTCACGGTCAACGAGGTGCTGGAGCCCCGGACGGTGGAGCTGGTGATCGAGCCGAAGCGCGTGAAGCAGGTCCGCGTGGCGCCGCAGCTCGAGGGGGAACCGGCGGCGGGCTACCGGGTGGAAGGGGCGGTGGCCGTGATTCCCGAGTCGGTCCGGGTCGCGGGGCCGTGGTCGGTCGTGGCGCCGATCGAGTCGCTCCGTACGCTTCCAATTGACATCACGGGAGAACGCGAGAAAATCCAACGCCAGATCGAAGTCGATCCGGGCGCGCTCCCGCTCTCGGTCGAGCCGAGGCGCTGTCTCGTGACAGTGCGCTTTGCCAAAACGGACTCGAACGAAACGTCATCGCGGCCATGAACGCGAAACGAACGGCACCCGAAACTTGAAGGAGACCGCGACACGATGAAGCGAACGACCGATCCGAGCCCTCCCGCCGCTCCGAACCACAGCAGCGGACAGGGCGGTTTCCCCGAGGTCGAGCGGCGCGTGCCGCCGGGCCTCTCCCTCATCCCGACCAGGATTTTCTTCACCAAGGGGGTGGGTAGCCACCGCGACGAGCTCCGATCGTTCGAGCTGGCGCTCAAGGACGCGGGGATCGAGAAGCTGAACTTGGTGCACGTCTCGAGCATCTTCCCTCCCGGCTGCAAGATCATTCCCAAGGACGAGGGGGTCAAGCTGATCGCGCCGGGAAGTATCGCTTTCTGCGTCATGGCGCGCATCGCGACAAACGAGATGCGGCGGCTGACCGCGGCCTCCATCGGCTGCGCCCTGCCCGCCGACAAGACCCGCTACGGCTACCTGAGCGAGCACCACGCTTACGGACAGACGGACGAGGTGGCGGGCGATTTCGCCGAGGACATGGCCGCCTCCATGCTCGCGTCCACGCTCGGCGTCGAATTCGACGAGAGCGCCAACTGGGACGAGAAGGAGCAGGTCTTCAAGATCTCGGGCGAGATCGTGCGGACCTTCAACGTCACCCAGTCCGCCGTCATCTCCGCCAAGGGCTTCACCACCGTCCTGGCGTCGGCGGTCCTCGTCTTCTGACCCACTCGCTCCCCTGTCATCGCACTCCGGAGGGGTACCCCGATGAGCACCATGAATCACCGTACGTTCCGGCCGCGCGTCGCCACGGCGATCGCGCTGCTCCTGATCCCGGCGCTCGGATGCGCAAAGACCGAGCACTCGGGCGCTACCGTGAGCGGTGATTCGACCGCTCCTCCCAGGGAGACTCCCGTGTCCGCGACCACGAGCGGTTCGACGATGCCGACGCCGGCGCACATCCAGGTGCAGCACATCCTGATCGGTTTCGCCGGGTCTGTGCCCCAGAAGAGCATCACGCGCAACGCCGACGAGGCGAAGACGCTGGCCTATCAGATCCTGGCGCGCGCAAAGGCGGGGGAGGATTTCGACGCGCTCGTCCGCCAGTACACGGACGACTCCCCTCCGGGGATCTACGCCATGAGCGGGACGAACGTGCCGCCCGGCCCGGGCGAGTACCCGCGCGACCGCATGGTTCCCGCCTTCGGGAACGTGGGCTTCGCGATCAACGTGGGCGAGATCGGGATCGCCGACTACGACGCGACCGCGAGCCCGTTCGGCTATCACGTCATCAAGCGGCTGAAGTAGCTCGAAGCACGAGTGGGGCGATGCCGACGAGGCTCTCCGGCACGGGGAGCCCGTCGAGCGCCCCCCACGCGGTGAAGAGGGCGGGATTCAAGGTGTGGGTCTTCACGAGCGCGTCCTCCAGATTTCCGTGGTCGCTCGCGACGAGCACCAGGGTCTCACGGAGATCCACTCCGGCCAGCACGGCCTCCAGCGCCGCGTTCAAATCCGTGAGACATCGCGCCGCCGCCGCGGCGTCCTGCGCGTGGCCCGCCTTGTCGGTCTCGAAGTACTCGAACAGCGAGAAGTCGTTTCGCATCGCCTCGCGCGCGATGATCGTCCCCGCCTCCTCGGCGCTCCGCGGCGCCAGATCGAACCCGTAATCCCGCATCCGCCAGTGCGTCAGGTCGTGCGCCACGGCGCGCCCACCGGTCAGATCATTCCAATCTCGAATGGGCCCGCCGCCCGCCAGCGTTGCGAGCGTCGTCGCGGACAGGCGCCGGCGCGGTCGCGTCGGGTCCGACGCATCCGCGGTCTCGAAGAACCGGGGGCCGAAGGCGTTCAGGAAGACGGCGCTTCGGCCGGCCCCCGTGAGGGTCTTGAAGAGCGAGTGAGAGCGCAGGATCTCTTGGAGTGCGGGTCCGGGAAATCCCGACACGTGCCGGCCGAGAGCGGCCGGGGCGTTCACGCCGGTCAGAATCGCCGTCTGTCCTGTGGCGCTCTGGGGAAGGCCCGGGACGCCGAGCGAGGCGTCGAGCCCTCCCGCAAAGGCGGGGCTCCCCGCGACGGAGGAGCGCGGCGCGGCGCCTTTCGTGAGGCGGAGCACCGGCCATGCACCGGAGGCGAGCGGATTGACGGCAGGGTCATCGGAGCCGACGCCGATCCCGTCGATGAAAAAGAGCAGTACCCGGCGGCGGGCGGACGAGACGGCTGTCATCGCGCGGACGCCGTGGGCAGCGCGAACCGAGCGATCGGGCTCCCGAATTCCTTACTGCCTTTGGAGATACAGAATCGGCTCGCCTTCGGGGGATCCGGCAGCCGTCGTTCTTCCAACTCCGGACGCTTGATAGGGGCCGGTGCCCACGGCGCATTCGTAAGTGCCACAATGAATTGTGGCGCCGCCTGTCCCGCGCCGACGAGACTGGCTGCTCGCGCCACTGGTCCTGGTCCCCGGCCGCTCAAGCAAGTCATGTCCGATTGGGAAGGGCGAAACTCGATGGGGGGAAAAGCCTTGACACGTTTTCGGCCCGGTTTATAGTCCGCAACGCGAATGGGATCGCCTCCGGCGTTTCCGATTGGCCCGGGCTGAGGGAGGGGCTGATGACCAAGGCAGATATCGTAGACGAGATCGCCGAGCGTACCGGCCTCACGAAGAAGGACGTCGCGGATACCGTCGATGAGTTCCTCGAGGCGGTTTCCCGCGCGCTCGCTTCGGGGAAGCACATCGAGATTCGAGGGTTCGGCACCTTCAAGGTGAAGGACCGGAAGTCCCGCCTGGCGCGAAATCCCAGGACCGGCGAGTCGGTCCCAGTGCCGCCGCGGCGGGTGCCCGTCTTCAAGGTGTCGAAAGAGCTCAAGGATATCGTCGCCCAAATCTGACGCCCAGGTCCGGATCTCTGGCGCCGTGCGATGGGCCGGCGCCCAAGGCAATGATTCCCCCTAAATGACGCACGGGACGCGGCAAACACCGCGTCCCGTTTTGATTTTCCCCGCTTCGTCACTTCAATTCGGGCAAAGCCGGCCCGCTGCCCTAGTTGCGGCGGTCTCGGATGAGAATGAGCCGAACGAGCTGAAGGACGGCCGCCGATGCGGCAGCCACGTATGTGAGCGCCGCGGCGCTCAGCACCTTCTTCGCGCCTTCCTGCTCGGGCGGCGAGATCAGGCCCATCCGATTGACCTGCGCCAGGGCGCGGCGGCTGGCGTCGAACTCGACCGGGAGGGTGATGACCTGAAACACCACGGCGAAGGAGAAGAGAAGGATCCCCACGTCCAGCAGGCTCACGCCCGCCACCTTGAATCCGGGGGCGAAGAGAAGGCCGGCGATGATGAAGATCCACGAGAGGGAGGTCCCGATGTTCGCCAGGGGGAAGATGGCCGTCCGAAGCTGGAGCGGCGCGTACCCCTCGTGATGCTGGATCGCGTGGCCGACTTCATGGGCCGACACGGCCACCGCCGAGATCGAAGCCTCGGAGTAGTTGTGCGGCGACAGGCGGACGCGCTTGGTGATCGGGTCGTAGTGATCGGAGAGAAACCCGTGTCCCTCCTCGACCTCGACGTCGCTGATCCCGTTCTGACGGAGAATGAGCTCGGCGACTTCGCGCCCGGTCCGGCCGCTGGCCGAGCGGATCTCGCTGTACTTCTTGTAGGTCGACTGGACCTTCCACTGCGCGTAGAAGGCCAGAATCATGGCCGGGATCAACAGGATCATCGTCGGATCCCAGAACGGCATGAACATCGGCTTCCTCCTCGGGGGCGTGGGCTCTTTGGCGCGGCGTTCCTCTCCCCTATACTGAACCCCAGGGCAAAGGTTTCGCACGCGTATCGTTTTAGACTATCACCCGCCCCACGATGGTTCAACCAATCGGAGCCCATCTGACAACGAGTTACGTCGATCTTCGGAGCGACACCGTGACCCGTCCGACGGCCGCCATGCGCCGCGCGATGGCGGACGCCGAAGTAGGCGACGACGTCTTCGAGGACGACCCCACCGTCCGCCTCCTCGAGCAGGAGACCGCGGCCATCCTGGGCAAGGAGGCGGCGCTCTTCGTGCCGAGCGGCTGCATGGGGAACGAGACCGCGGTGGCCGTGAGCACGCGCCGCGGCGACGCGATCCTCGTCGACCGGAACAGCCACCTCGTCTACCACGAGAGCGCCGCGGTCACGGAGCTTCTGGGCCGCCGCTATCGCTTCGTGCTCGGAGATCGCGGGCGTCTGGCGCCGGAGCAGGTGACGCGCGCGCTCGTGGGCCCCGAGCCGCTCGGGCTGGTCTCGCTGGAGCAGACCCACAACTGGGGCAACGGCGCCATCTATCCGCTCCCCCGGCTCCGCGCCGTGCGGGAGGCGGCGCGCGCGATCGGGCTGCCCGTCCACCTGGACGGGGCCCGGCTCTGGAACGCGAGCGCGGCCACCGGGATCGCCCCCTCCGAATACGCGGCGTGCGCCGACACCGTGATGGTCTGCTTCTCGAAGGCGCTCGGCGCTCCGATCGGCTCGGCGGTGGCGGGGACCGCCGCCATGATCCGCGAGGCGCGGGAGGTGCGGAGCATGTTCGGGGGAGCGATGCGGCAGGTGGGGATCATCGCCGCGGCCGCGCTCCACGCCCTCCGCCACCATCGCGACCGGCTGCCCGAGGACCACGCGAGGGCGCGGCGGCTGGCGGCGGCGATCGCGGAGATCCCGGGCGTGCTCCTGGATCCCGCGCAGGTCGAGAGCAACATCGTGATCGCCGAGCTGGAAGACGGCGTCGCGCGCCTTCCTCGTTTTCTCTCGAGCCTGGAGGCCCAAGGAGTCCTGGTGGTCGACTTCGGCGGGCCGGGACGCTTCCGCGCGGTGACGCACCTCGACGTGGACGACGCCGGCATCGACCGGGCGATCGCCGCCATTCGCGTGGCGGCCGGCGCGGTGGCCGCGCGATGAGCCCGGGCGCGGAGCCCGCGCCGGGCACCCTCTACCTGGTGGGGACGCCGATCGGAAACGTGGAGGACCTCTCGCCCCGCGCGCAGCGGCTCCTCGGCGCTGTGGACGTGATCGCCGCCGAGGACACGCGGCACACGAAGGGGCTTCTCGACCGCTTCGGGATCCGTCGTCCGATGGTCTCCTACCACGACCACAACAAGGACGCCCGGACGCCGGAGCTGATCGGAAAGCTCCAGGGCGGGGCGTCGGTTGCCGTCGTCTCGGACGCCGGCTCGCCCGGCATCTCCGATCCCGCGTTTACCCTCGTGCGCGCCGCCGCGGCCGCGGGGCTCTCCGTGGTGCCGGTCCCCGGGCCCTCCAGCGCGATCTGCGCGCTCGAGGTGTCGGGGCTGCCGACCGACCGCTTCAGCTTCGAGGGGTTCCTTCCCCGGAAGGCCGGCCGCCGCCAGGCCCGGATCGAAGAGTTGCGCGATGATCCGCGGACCCTCATTTTCTTCGAGTCGCCGCACCGGCTGCGCGCGGCGCTCGCCGACCTGGCGGGAGGGCTCGGAGACCGGCCGGCGTCGGTGTCGCGGGTGCTGACGATGAAATTCGAGGAGACGGGCCGCGGGTCATTGCGCTCGGTGCTCGCG
>JBKJXM010000075.1:0-3169 GCA_046716305.1 Candidatus Eiseniibacteriota bacterium | reverse complement strand
CGCCGGGTCTACCCGCGCCCGCTGCGGGACGCGCCGCGATTCCGCGCGCGGGGCGAGCGCGTCTTCCAGGCGCTCTGGAACGCCGACCATCTCGGCCCGCGCGAGCTGCGCGCGTACCTGGCCGAGCTGTCGGGTCCGCCCGCCGTACGGGAACGTCGGGCCCCCGCGTCCTCTCTTCTCCGCGCCGCTTCATCCGCCCGGAGCCGCCGATCTCAATGAGCGAAGGCACGCTGCCGCGGGCCGCGGGCCTCCAGAGCGAAGTGGAGCGCCTGCGGTTCCTGGTGCGCTCCTCGCGCGAGCTGGCGCTGTTGAAGCGGGACGCGCTGTCGCGGCAGGCCCGGGATCTCTTCCAGAAGGCGAGCGGCGGCGCCTTCACCGAGTTCTCCCTCTGGGTGCTCGATCCGCGCACCGAGCTTCTCTACCCCTGGACACTCGGCAATACGCCCGTGGTGGGCCGCCGTCCCCGGCTTCAGCCCGGCCAGGGACTGGCGGGGCAGGCGTGCGCCGAAGAAGCGCCCCGGTTTCACGCCGAGCTGCCCGAGGCGCTCTACGCGCCGCTCGAGTGGGGCGGGAGACCGCGCGCCCAGCTGCGTGGGATCCTGACGGTCCCGCTGCGCTACGGAATCGAACCCCTCGGCGTGGTGGTGCTGCGCCAGGGGGACGCGGAGGCGCCCATGCCGGAGGAGATCGGGTTCTACGGCGAGCTGGGGGCGCAGCTCTCGATCGCCGTGGGGAACGCGCGCGTCTACGCCGACGCCATGCGGGAGAAGGTGCAGAACCAGCTCCTGCTCGAGCTGGGGACGCGAATCTCCGCCAGCCTCGACACCGAGAAGCTCCTCGAGCAGATCCTGGACCTGGTCTTCCAGGTGGTCCGCTACGACGCGGCCGGGATCTACCTGGTCGACAAGAAGACGCAGTGGATCACGCGGCAGACCATCCGCGGCTACGATCCGTCCCGCGACGAGGCCGTGCGCCTGAAGGTGGGGAGCGGCCTGATCGGGTGGGTCGCGAAGACCGGCCAGGGCGTGGTCGTCCCGGACGTGCGCGCCGATCCGCGCTACGTGAACGCGCGCGAGGACACGCGGAGCGAGATGGTGGCGCCCATTCGAATTGGGAGCGAGGTGATCGGCGCCTTCAATCTGGAATCGGACGAGCCCGACGCCTACGAAGTTGAGGACATGGAGCTGTTGATGGCCTTCGCCGGGCAGGCCGCCGTGGCCATCGAGCGCACCCGCCTCCACGAGGAGGTGCTGGAGAAGCGCCGCCTGGACGAAGAGGTCATGATCGGCCAGCGCATCCAGCGGTCGTTCCTCCCGTCGCGCAACCCGGAAGTGCGGCTCTTCGACATCGCCGGCGCCAACTACTCTTCAGAGCGGGTGGGCGGCGACTACTACGATTTCATTCGGATCGCCGACGAGCAGCTCGGCATTGTCATCGGCGACGTCTCGGGGAAGGGGATCGCCGCCGCGCTCATCATGGCCGCATTCCGGGCCTCGCTGCTCGCCGAGATCCGAAACAACTACGCCATGCGCACGACCATGTCGAAGGTGAACCGGCTCCTCTGGGAGAGCATCGAAGCCGACCGCTTCGTCACGGCGATTTTCGGGGTGCTGGACACCGGCGCCCGCCGGCTCACCTACGTGAACGCCGGCCACAATCCCGCGCTCCTCTACCGGGCGGCCACCGGGCAGTTCGACACCCTGGAGAGCACCGGGCCGCTCCTCGGCACCTTCGAGACGGCCACGTTCAAGGAGCGGGTCATCGAGATCCGGCCCGGGGACGTCCTGGTCATGTACACCGACGGGGTGACCGAGGCGATGAGCACCAGCAACGAGCTGTTCGGCGAGGAGCGGCTCCGCCAGGAGATCGTGCAGCGGAAGGACGAGCCGGCCGCGAAGCTCGTCCGGGGGATCTACGAGGCGGTCCAGGCCTACCAGGCCGGGGAGCAGGAGGACGACGTGACGATCGTGGTGGTGAAGGGGCTGCCGGGGTAGGGCGGGGCCGCGGGGCCGCTTGGGGCCGCGGGGCAAAAAGAAGAGTGGCGGACCGGTCAGGCCCGCCACTCGTATTATTGGAAGTTCCCCGATAAAACCGTGCCTAAACGACTTGTTAAGGTCTTGGGCAACCCACCGGCGAACGCCGGGTCAAGCCACTCAGGTAACGTGAATCCCAGGGAACTTCACAACCCGCGTTCGTCACTTTAGACTCTGCGAGCCCTGAAAAGTTCCAGGGGGGACCGCTGCTACGAACAACTTGAAGGATTATAGCTAAAACGTTGGTCAGGTGTCAATTCGAATCCGCTACGGGGGCCCCCCGTTCGATTGACGGCTCGCCCGGGGCGGGTTTAGTGTCCGAAAATCAAGAAGTTAGCCGTAGATGCCGGAGTGGTGAAATTGGCAGACGCGCCGGACTCAAAATCCGGTCCCCGCAAGGGGGTGGGGGTTCGATTCCCCCCTCCGGCACCACAACTTACGGAATCACGCTTCTCCGCCATTTCGGCTGCGGGGCCCGTGCGGGGCCCGAAGCGTCCGCGCAGCGCGCCGCTGCCCTCGCCCCGGACCGCAGCCAGAGGGGATCGCGTCAGATGGGGTCGAAGCGGTCGAGCACGATGTCTATCGTTATCCGGCCGGGGCTCCCTCCGACGCGCACGATGCCAGAACGGGTCCCAGCGGAAACTCCAGTGGGGCGGGGCTCCGATGCGCGGAGGGTGACGCTGTCTCCATTTGCGGGCACGACGATTACGAAACGGCCTGCGGGGTCGGATAGAGTGCTGGTGAGAGTGCTGTCGCCGGTGCTTGCCGAAACCTTCGCGCGCGACACCGCAGTGCCGTCCCGGAGGCGGACGGTCCCGAAAACCTGGAGCACCTGGGGTGACAGGGACGACTGGGACCCGCAGCCTGTGCCGGAGAGGGCAAGCGCGACCAGCGCGCAGTTCAAGAGCTTCATGATCCGGTTCTTCCTCTGGGCCCGGCTGGTAGCGCCCGGGCGGCAGCCCAATGCCTCTGGCCTCGAGAGAGGGAGAGCCAGAGATCAAGAGAGCCGTTCGATTCTTCTGCCTAGCAGTATACGCCGCGTCGGAGCTTCTGGCGAGAAGAGGAGCGGGCGCACCCCCCGCCGTTTTCGCTTCGCTGCCGATCCGCTAAGCTGCGTTGAGAAGAGTCCTTTGCGA
>JBKJXM010000074.1:0-3165 GCA_046716305.1 Candidatus Eiseniibacteriota bacterium | reverse complement strand
AGCGTTATCAGGAATTCAACCCGGAGTGAGCGTCAATCCCCCCGATGGTGCGTCCACTCCACGACATCCTCTGGATTCGCGGCAAGTCGGCTTTAGCACGATGCTGTCGGTCCGTGACATCTCGAGGTCAGAGGCCTACTACGTCACATACTTCGGATTCCAGGTAACGGAGCGTCTCGACTCGTTACGCCGCTTGGAGCGCTCGGGCGTTTCGCTGTACCTCGTGCTCGAGAGTCCGCCTACGCCCGACAAGCCAAAGGTCACGCTTGCCCCGCCGACACAACGCGACCGACCCTCGGTGAATCTCATCTTTCGTGTTTCGGACGTACGGGCTACCTATCACGCGCTGACGGAGCTCGGGCTCGAATTTCTCACGCCACCGGAGCCACCCCCCTGGGGCGGCTGGCGGTGCTTTGCACAGGATCCCGACGGATATCTCATTGAGATAGAGCAGCCGTAGTTATGGAGGTGAGCGTGTGAGATTGGCCCAGCAGTGCCGGCGCATCGTAGCGAGCCCACGATTCCAGGGCTTTGTCATGGCCCTGATCCTCGCGAACGCCGTGCTCCTCGGTGTCGAGACTTCTCAGACCCTGATGACTCGGCACGGGAGGCTGTTCGAGGTCGCCTCCGTCGTCATCCAGGGCGCATTCGTTCTTGAGATCGCCATCCGGATCGCCGCCTTCTTCCCCCGAATCCATACGTTCTTCCGGGACGGATGGAATCTGTTCGACTTCACGGTCGTGTCCCTGTCTCTGCTTCCGCAGGCGGGGCCTTTCGCCACGATCGCGCGGCTCGCCCGCCTGCTTCGGGTATCCCGGCTGGTCTCGGTCTGGCCCGAGCTTCGACTCATCATCGGAACGATGTTCCGTTCCATCCCCTCGATGGGTCACGTCATCGCGTTGTTGAGCCTGCTCCTCTACGTATATGGAATACTCGGCTTCCACATGTTTCACAGCGTGGCGCCGCAATACTGGGGATCGCTCCCCCGGGCGCTCGAGACCTTGTTTCAAACACACACGCTGGAGGGTTGGATCGAGGTCGCGAAGCAAAGCCGCCATCCCATGGGGAGTGCCTACTTCATCAGCTTCATCGTGGTCGCGGTCTTCGTCGTGACCAACTTGTTCATCGCCGTTGTGATCAACAACCTCGACCAGGTTCGAAGCGAGCAGCTCCGTGCTGCGGACGCGGCGAGCCCTCATGGGGCGGTCCTGGCGCGGATCGAGGCGCTCAAGGCCGAGCTGAACGAGCTGGAGGTGACTCTGCGGAAGGATAAAGTGGTGCGCCGCGAAGGAATCGAACCTTCAACCTACTGATTAAGAGTCGAAGGCCGGGATGTCACGAACCGGCGCGAAATGTCGCGAAATGTGACGAAGACTGCACGTTGGACCCCTCCGGGCCGGCCAATACCCCCGTTCGCGACGGCTAGCTCCGTTTGCGTCAACTACAGTTAGACTACAGTCGCTCGCGCGGCTTTGCCAGCGGGCGTGAAGGGTCGTCACCCCCCCTAACGGTCTGCATGACGAGGAGGCAAGCATGAGACCCAAAGCTGGGTTGTGGAGAGTGCGCCCGCGAACGGGGTTGAAGTCCGCACTGATTGCCTTGAGCTTCATGCCTTTCCTTTCAGGTACCGCCACCAGTCAGGGGGAAGGGAAAGTGCAAGGTACTGGATTTCAGTTCGCGCTCGTCGGCGACATGCCGTATGACGCCCGGCACGAAAGGGAGTTCGCCAATGTCATGCAGGAAATAAACGCGGCCGACCTAGCCTTTGTCATTCACAACGGAGATTTTTGGTGGGACGGCAAGGAATGGACGGAGCAAGCTGGGGGGGTTCCTCCGTGCAGCGACGAGACGTTTCAGGATCGTTTGGAGTTGGCGCAACGTTTCCGACATCCCTTCATCTTTGTGCCCGGAGACAACGAGTGGACCGATTGTCACCGGGCAAAGCCGCGCACGTATGATCCGCTCGAGCGGTTGACAAGGCTCCGCCAGATGTTCTTCGCAGGTGATCGGAGCCTCGGCCAGCGCACCATGCCGCTGACCCGCCAGAGTGAGGACCCACGGCACGCCAAATTCCGGGAAAACGTGCGATGGACCTACGGTGATGTGCAGTTCCTGACGCTCCACGTTGTAGGCAGTAACAACAACCTGGGCCGCACTCCAGAAATGGACGCGGAGTACACGGAGCGTAACGCGGCCAATCTGTTATGGCTGAGGCAGGCGTTCGAGCTGGCGGTGCGCAGCGGGAGCAAAGCGATAATGATCATTGCGCAGGCGGACCCAAGGTTTGAAAACTCCTGGTCCTCGGTCATGCAGCAGAGATACATGCTGGAGGGCCTTGGGCTCAAATCACCAGAAGCTAGGAGAGCAACTGGCTTCGACGAGTTCTTGGCTGCATTGGAGAAGGAAACGGTATCGTTCCAGAAGCCGGTGGTCTACGTGCATGGAGACTCGCATATCTTTCGAGTCGACAAACCTTTGGTCGGCTCCACAAGCCGCCGGGTCATCGAAAACTTCACGCGAGTGGAGACCTTCGGCCACCCTGATGCCCATTGGGTACGGGCGATCGTCGACCCAACGGATCCCGGTGTGTTCGCCTTAAGACAAGAGATCGTGAAGAAGAACCTGGACAACCATTGAGAGAGTCGGTCGGGCAGTGCCACCGTCCCATAGAGACTTGGCCGGTCGATTCAGCAGAGAGAGTGGTGCGCCGCGAAGGAATCGAACCTTCAACCTACTGATTAAGAGTCAGTTGCTCTGCCAATTGAGCTAGCGGCGCGCACGTAACGCAGGCGAGCGCTTGAACCTACGGGAGTGCAGCACCAAAGTCAAGCGGCGGGGCCCCAAAGGCGGCGCTGCGTGCCTGGCCCGCCCCGGGAACCGCCCACGCCAACGGGTGTCTCACTAGAAAACCGGGTGCTATGCCTGCTACCGTCTTCGGATTGGCTCGCCCCTTCCCCGACTTCAAGGAGTGCCCGTGACGCGTCTCCCGAACTTCTCCGCGCGCCTCGCCCTGGCGCTCGTGCTCGGCCTGGCCCTTGGCGCGGGTGTATGGACCTGCGCCGGAGCCGGCGAAAAGCCGCGCACCAAGGTCCTCATAGTCGGCGTCGATGCCGGCGAGTGGGACGTGCTCGGACGGCTTCTCGACCAGCAGAAGGTGCCGAACTT
>JBKJXM010000073.1:0-4466 GCA_046716305.1 Candidatus Eiseniibacteriota bacterium | reverse complement strand
GATGATGCGCTGGACCAGGTCGCGGTCGTGCCCCATCGCGACAATGCGGTCCACCTCCCAATCCTCCTCGACGTAGGCACGCAGGATGGGATCGAGCACGTCGTACGGCGGGAGCACGTCGGTGTCTAGCTGCCCCGTGCGCAGCTCTGCCGTGGGTGGGCGCTTGATCGTGCGCTCGGGGATCCAGGCGGCGCGGCCGGCGCGGACGTTCCGATAGCGGGCCAGCTCGTAGACGAGCGTTTTCTGCACGTCCTTCAGCACCGCGAACCCGCCCGCCATGTCGCCGTAGAGCGTCGTGTAGCCGGTCGCGTACTCGCTCTTGTTCCCGGTGGTGAGAACCAGCCAGCCGAACTTGTTCGACAGCGCCATCAATAGATTCCCGCGGATCCGCGACTGGATGTTCTCCTCGGTCACGTCCTCAGGACGCCCTTCGAACACCGGCCCCAGCGTCTTCTTGTAGGCCTGCATCTCGGCCGCGATCGGAAGCGTGACGAGCCGGATGCCCAGGTTGGTCGCGAGCGCGATCGCATCCTCTTCGCTCTCCGGCGTCGTGAACGGCGAGGGCATGAACACGGCGGTCACGTTCTCGGGGCCCAGCGCGTCCACTGCGACTGAGGCCGTGAGCGCCGAGTCGATGCCGCCCGACGCCCCCAGCACCACGCGCTCGAAGCGGTTTTTCCGCACGTAGTCGCGAGTCCCCACGATCAACGCCTCGTACACCTCGGCCTCGGCCGCCGGCGTCTGCACCTTGCGCGATTGGAGCGGCGGGCGCGCCGGTTCGGACACCGGCGTCAGCTCGACGGTCGGAATCGGCTCGGAGATCTCCTCGCGCTGGGCCTCCCGGCTGCGAGGGTCTTTCAAACGCGCCGAGAAGACCTCGTTCAAGTCGATGTCCAGGACAACCAGGTCCTCCTCGAACGATTTCGCCAGCGCGAGCGTCTCGCCCCGCGGGCCGAACACACGGCTGTTCCCGTCGAAGACCAGCTCGTCCTGTCCCCCCACCGAGTTCACGAACGCGACGATGGAGACGGCGTCCTGCGCCCGCGTCGCGAGCATTCGATCGCGCGCCACGCTCTTTCCCATGTGGAACGGGGACGACGACAAGTTGATCACCAAGTCGGCGTCGCCGTACACAGCGAGCTGGTTCATGTTCGACGGAAGCCAGATGTCCTCGCAGATATTGACCCCGAACGTGAGGGCGCCGCGCTTCACGACGAACGGATTACGGCCCGGCCGGAAATAGCGCACCTCGTCGAACACTGAATAGTTCGGGAGGTGGCTCTTGTGGTAGACGCCCACGACCTGGCCGTCGTGCGCGATCGCGGCCGCGTTGTAGACGTCCTCGGCGCGCTGGGCGAAGCCGACGATGGCGGTGATCCCCCGCGTGGCGCGAGTCACCTCGTCCAAGGCCGCCATGTTCTGGTCGATGAACTCGGGGCGAAGAAGGAGGTCCTCGGGCGGATAGCCGGTCAGCACCAGCTCGGGGAAGGCGACCAGCTCGGCGCCCATTTCGCGCGCGTGGCCGATGAACTCGATGACCCGCTGGGCGTTCCCCGGCAGGTCCCCGACGACCGAGTTGACCTGGGCGAGGGCGATCCGGACGATGCGGCCCTCACGCTTGGAGCGCGAGGTGCGAGTGGGACTCATAAGGCCATGCTACCACGCGGCATCGGCTTTGTGGCGGCAGGGCGCGGGCGGGTTGGGCGCGTTCCGGCGTCGAGATTGGCCGCGCCCACTCTGATATATTCCACACGATGACAAAGACTTCCGTCGCGGTCTTCGGGTCGAGCCAGGCGCCGCGCGATTCCCCCCACTATCGGCTGGCCCGTGACGTGGGCGCCGCTGTGGCGAAGCGGGGCGCCACGGTACGTTGCGGCGGCTACGGCGGCGTCATGGCCGCCGTGGCGGAAGGGGCATCCGCCGCCGGCGGCAAGGTGGTCGGCTGCACGCTCTCCTGGTACGCGGACTCTCGCCAGCCCTGCTCCCACTTGAGCGAAGTCTGCGAGGCAAAGGACCTGGCCGAGCGGATCGCGAACCTCCTAGCCGGAACGCGAGGGGTGATCGTGCTTCCCGGAGGCGTCGGCACGTTCAACGAGTTCTTCTGGGTCTGGACCCTTTTGACCCACCGCCTCAAGGAAGGGCCCGACTCGCTGGTGCTTCTGGGCGAGCATTGGGAGGAGCTGCTCGACCTCTTGGACATGAGATTCGAGTTCGGCCCCGAGCTGCGCGCGCTTCTGCGCGTGGCGGGTGACCCTAACGAAGCGGTTGCGATCGCGTGTAGGGAGACGGTGTGATTCGGTTCGCCTTTGCCGCCTTGGTTTCAATGGCGGCACTTTGGAGTTCTTTCGAACCGGCAGGCGCCTCGAGTCGTATAGCACCCTCATGGCAGAGCGTTGTAGCGGATGCGGGTTTTGTGGGAGTCGTGGAGTGCGAGGTTGCGGGAGGAATTGTCGCCCGGTACCGAGTTATCGATTCTTGGAAGGGTCCTCTCGCCGGCTCTCGGCTTCTTATCGGTCGCTATACCAACGAATGGGAACCGCAGTACCCACTCGCGCTCGTCGGTGAAAGATACTTCGTTGCGGCCGACACGGCGCACGGATCACGGTCCCTCCCTCCATTACCTAACCTCGGGTCCGTACCCCTCTGGTGGCGTCAGATTCCTCCAGAGTACTTCGAAGTGTGGGGTCCGACGAGGATTCCGCCTCCGAAACCAGGGTCGTCGCAAGGCATTCTGGGTTGGGCTCGCGATGGACAGGGAGCTCAGCTCGATTCTTTCAAAGTCGATGTGCTCCGTCTGCTCCATAGGGACGAGAGATACCTCGAACTCGAGGTCCTCCGTGCCGCTGCACGATACTGGTACAGGATGTCGAAGCGCGGCGACCCAAAACAACTGGCCGAACCGTGCACGACAGCCGCCTGTCTCGCGGTACAGTCCGATTCCCTCGAGACCGTCGTGTCCGCGCTCATCGATTTCCCCGCTTCGGGCGGTCTGGGAGTGCTGGCCGAGGGCGGACGTTGGGTGAGCCTGCGGCGCCTTCAGTCCTTGTCCAAGAACTCCGACCAGCGCCAACAGGAGACGCTGGACTATGCCAAGAAGAGAATCCGCGTTCGCCTGGGCATCGAGGCGCCGACTGCTGGACACAACAGATACGACGGACTCAGTTACTCGGACTCGACGCGGGTACGACTATTACAGGCGCTGAACGCCGGTTCTGGTCACGGACTCCGACAATTCCAATTTCGGGAGTCATTCGAACGCCTGACGGTTCACGACCCGCAGGTGGTGGCTCAGTTTCTAATGAATTGGGAGGCGCCTAGCCGCACCCGGGCCGATAGTGGCGCAGGGTACGAGACCGGATCCTATTTCGCCTACCGTTGTGGAAAGGATAGACGGAGACACCTCACGACATTGCTTGGAGCGCGCGACCCCTATGTGCGTGTGGCGGCCGCAGTCTATCTCTGCTTCGAGAGTGAAGCACAAGGGAAACAGGCGCTAGCCAGGCTCACCGGTCTTCCGGGTGACGCAGGTGCGTGGGCGGCTCTTACTCTTTCGCGCCGAGGGGACAAGAGCGCGATGCCCCGAGCGCTTCAGGTGCTTCAGGAACGTGAGCCCTTTGGCATGGCTGGCGTTCCGCACCGAAATCTCCAGAAGCGTGTCATGGAGCTGATTTCGAATTCTGCCAGCATGAGCCGGATTGCACTTCGGAACAACTGGAACCCCGAGTATTGGACCGAGGAAACGGTTGCCTTCGCGATCTACGCGGAGGTCTATGGCTGGTGGCAAGCCAATGTGGATCGAATTACGCTGCACGACCCATGGCTCGAAGTGCTAGCCGCGAAGAAGATCGACTGATGCTGCTGCCATGGAAGAAAGGTCCAATCGACTCCGAAGTCCACCAGTGGATCGAGCGTGCTCCATGGATTCCGAATGATGGCGGCCGCTCTAGCGAAACCGAGAAGTTGATGCTTCGCTCCTTTCGCCACCAGGCCGGCGCGATTCCCGCCTACGCCGCCTACGTCCGTCATCTCGGCGTCGATCCGGCGCGGGTCAAGGACTGGCGTGAGATTCCGCCCGTGCCCGCGTCGGCGTTCAAGAGCCACGACCTGAGCACTCCGTCCAGCGAGTCCCCCGAGCCCGGAGCGGTCACGTTCGAGACGAGCGGAACCTCGATCTCCCAGCCCGGCCGCGTGCGACTCTCCTCAACCAGGCTCTACGAGAGGTCGCTGCTCCGAAACTTTCAGCGGCACCTGCTGCCGGACGCAGCCAAGCTCCGCGCGGTCGTCCTCGGGCCTTCCGTGGCCGAGGTCCCGACGTCGTCGCTCTGGTTCATGGTGGATCGCGTCGTGCGCGAGTACGCAATCGAGGCGCTTTACCTGGTCCACCACGGAGACGCGCGCTGGAAGGCCGCGGACGACGCGTTCCGTCTGGCCGCTGCCTCAGACGAGCCACTCCTCCTTCTCGGGAC
>JBKJXM010000072.1:0-2612 GCA_046716305.1 Candidatus Eiseniibacteriota bacterium | reverse complement strand
GCAGGAGGCCGCGTCGTCCTGGCGCTCGAAGGCGGCTACAACCTGGACGCGATCGGCGCCGCCGCGGCCGCGTGCACGCGGGTGCTGCTGGGCGAGGCGTCTCCCGCGCCCGGCTTCGGTCCTCCGTCCGACGTAGCGCGGCGCGTCCTCGAGGAGGTCCACAGCATCCATCGACCGTTCTGGCCCGAGCTATAGCTCCGCCCCTGCCACAGCTGAACGCAAGACCCAGGTCCGTTAAGAGACTCTAAACATCCGGTGAGTCGCCTCCGAGGGCTGTAGCGTCCCTTCGTGGCGACTGCGATGACACATCGCCGGGACCGCGTCCGGTTGGTCCCGGTCCCCTTCCTGCCTGCCGCCGGGACGCTGTTCGTGAGGCGGCAACTAGCCTTCAGTTGACTCGATCAACGTGTTCCACAGGAGGCGCGCCATGCTGTTTTCCGCAGGTTCGAGGGCCGGGTTGGTGAAAAAGAGCGGCTCCGCCTCGCCTGGGGCCACTGGCGCGTCCCGGAAAACAGGCCGCTTCCGGCTCGCGGCGCTCGCATTGATGACCATGCCGCTGGCCGCTCACGCGCAGGCCCCCACCTTCCAGGGCCTGGGACAGATGCCAGGCACGATGAACGGGGGCGGGACCTACGTGAACGCGGTGTCCGGGGACGGCTCCACGATCGTGGGCTACACGTGGATCTCGGGCTCTCAGACCCGCCCCTACCGGTGGACGGCTGCCGGAGGGTTTGAAGACCTTTGCTGCCTCGGCGGTGATTCCAGCAACAACAGAGCCTATGGGGTCTCCTTCGACGGCTCGGTGATCGTCGGGACGTTCACCCGGCCCGATCAGCTCGTGCGCGCCTTCCGCTGGACGGTGGGCGGGGGGATGCAGGAGATCGTACTGGGAGAGGAGATCTCGCAAAACGCAGCCGGGGTCTCGGCGGACGGTTTGATCGTGGTTGGAAAGAACATCCGCTGGACGGAGCCGGGGCAGCAGGACGTGATCCCTCACCTCGGCGGCAACAACACGACCTTCGCCGTTGGAGTCTCGGCAGACGGCCAGGTGGTGGCGGGACATTCCGAGACCTCTCCGAACCGGTACATGCATGCGTTCCGCTGGACGCCTTCCGGCGGGACCCAGGACCTGGGAGTGACGAACGGCACCGAGAGTCTCGGCTGGGGCATCTCGGCCAACGGCGCACTCGTGTTCGGCGAGGCGCGAGACTCGCAAGGCTTCTGGCGCGCCTTCCGCTGGACGTCGTCTCTCGGCATGCGGGACATGGGAACCCTGGGCGGCCCGATGAGCACTTCGCACGGCGCGTCCGCGGATGGCGCGGTGATCGTCGGCAAGTCCCTGATCACCAGCCAATCGAGTTCCCTTCGAGCCTTCCGTTGGACGGCCGCGACCGGAATGCGCGACTTGAAGCAGGAGCTCTCGAACGCCGGGGTCACCGCCGTACAGAACTGGACGCTCGCTGTCGCGGCGGATGTCTCGGACGACGGGAAGGTTATCGTCGGCTGGGGCTATCCAGCCTCCCTGACTCCGGCCCAGCCGTGGATCGTTGTGTATCCCGGCGGTGGCGGCGGTGGCGTGAGCCTTTCATCGCTGTCACTCAATCCGACGACCATCACCGGAGGCAACTCGTCGACGGGAACGGCGACGTTGAGCGGCGCCGCGCCGTCGGGCGGACAGGCGGTCACCCTTTCGAGCAGCAACACGGCGGTCGCCACGGTCCCGGCGAGCGTGACGGTCGCGGCGGGGACGACGAGCGTCAACTTCACCGTGACGACGAGCTCGGGCGCGGCTTCGACGAATCTGACCATCTCGGGAACCTCCGGCGGAGTCACAAGGACCGCCGCCCTCACCGTCTCTCCGGTCGGAGGCGGCGGCGCCGGGGACACGGGCCTCCGGAGCCCCACCGCCAACGCCGCCGACGGCGGCGGCGACGGCAACGGCTTCGAGTCGTCCCCGGCCAACGCGCACGCCGACGACAGCGCCAGTGCCGTGGACAACAACAGCGGCTCGAGCTCGAGCTCCTCGTGCACCAGCTCGTCCAAGGACAAGCACCGCTTCTCCAACTACGGCTTCACGTTCCCGACCGGCGTCGGCATCCGGGGTATCGAGGTCCGCCTCGACGCCAAGGTCGACAGCACGTCGAGCTCGCCCAAGATGTGCGTGCAGCTGTCCTGGGACGGCGGAACGACGTGGACCTCCGCCAAGTCCACGCCGACGCTGTCGACGTCGACGAAAACGTTCACTCTGGGCGGCGCGACCGACACCTGGGGCCGCTCCTGGACGACAGGGAACTTCACAGACGCGAACGTCCGCGTGCGCGTCATCAACGTGTCCAGCTCGAGCTCGCGGGACTTCTCGCTAGACTGGGTCGCCGTGCGCGTGCATTTCCAGTGATGAGCGTGCAGAAATCCACGTGACGGGGAACTGACCGGTCAGCGCTTCGGCTCGAGCATGAGCGTCTTCCGAGTTGGCGAAGCCATCGGCAGGTACTCGCCCTTTCTCCAGAGCGGCAGGAGATCCCGGTAGCGCCGGTCGAAGACGTTGCCCGACTGACCCGTCGTATGGACGAACCGCAGGCCCTCGGGCTCGGCGAAGTCCACGATCTGCCGGT
>JBKJXM010000071.1:0-6288 GCA_046716305.1 Candidatus Eiseniibacteriota bacterium | reverse complement strand
AGCTTCTTCCATGACGGGCGTGACGGGCATGACGGGCGTGACGCGCGGCGCCGTGGGCGCGCTGGAGGCGTCGTGGTCGGGGACTCCGGGCACGCTCGCGTGGACGCGGCTCCTGGCTCCGGCCGCGGCGCTCTACGGGGTCGCCTCGGCGGGCGCGCGGCGTCGCGCCGCGATGACTCGCCGCCGCGTGCCCGGCCTCCGCGTCGTCGCGGTCGGCAATCTCACGGTCGGCGGAACCGGGAAGTCGAGCCTCGCGCGATGGCTCGCCGCGGAAGCCGCCCGGCGGGGGCGGGCGGCGGTGCTCCTCCGGGGATACGGCTCGCGGGGCGGGGCGCCGCGTCCGACGGCGGTGCCCGACTTCCCGGGCTACCCACTCGTCCGCGGGGCGGAGCGCGCGGGCGACGACCCCGGGGCGCACCGCGCGGCGCTCCCGTCAGGCGGGGCGGTCATCGTGGACCCGGACCGCAACGCGGGAGCGCTCCTCGCGCGGGACGGCCACGGAGCCTCGACGGTGATCCTCGACGACGGCTGGGAGCAGGGAACGCTCGCGTGGGACGAGCTCTGGGTGACGATCGACCCGGAGCGTCCGGAGGGAAACGGCGCCCTGCTGCCGGCGGGGCCGCTCCGCCGGCCCGCGTCGACGCTGCGCGAGGCCGCGGTGCTCGCCTTCGTCCTGGAGCAACCCGACGCCACCGTCCCGGCGCGGACGCTCGAGTGGGCCGCGCGGCACGCTCCCCGGGCGCGCGTGGCGCGGTTTCGTCGCGTGCTGCTTTCGGGGAAAGGCGGCGGGCTCCCGGCCGGCCTGATGACCGGAGTCGGGGCGCCGGGGCGGGTCGCCGCGTTCGCGGCGGCGTCGGGCTACGCTGTTGTGGCCGAAGCGTCCTTCCCGGATCATGCCCGAGTCGGGCCGGAGCGGCTGCGTGAGGCCATGCTCCACGCGTCCCGGCGGGGGGCTGAGGTGATCCTGATCACGGAAAAGGACGAGCACCGGTGGACGCTGCCGTCCGATCCGCCGCTTCCGGTGCGCGTCCTTCGAACCGGGCTCATCCCGCTCGACACCACCGGAGAGTGACCGTCTTGCCACGACGACAGAACGAGCTCCAGACGGAAGTCCTCGTCATCGGAAGCGGGATCGCCGGCCTCTCCGTGGCGCTCCACGCGGCGCAGTCGGCGCGCGTGCTGGTAGTGACGAAAGTGGACGCGGAGGAGTCGAACACGAATTACGCTCAGGGGGGCGTGGCCGCGGTGCTGGGCGAGGACGACCGGATCTCGCTGCACGAGCGCGACACGCTGGTCGCGGGGGACGGACTCTGCGACCCGGACGCGGTGCGGGTGCTGGTCGAGGAGGGACCCGGCGAGGTGCTCCGGCTGATGGAGCTGGGGGTGCGCTTCTCGCGCGATCCATCCGAGCGGGGGCGGCTCGCCCTGGGGCGCGAGGGAGGGCACTCGCGGCGGCGGATCGTTCACGCCAAGGACCGGACCGGCCACGCCATCGAGCGCACGCTCCTCGAGCTGGCGCGCGCCCATCCGAAGATCACCATCCTCGAGAACCAGATCGCGGTGGATCTCATCCTGGATTCGAAGATGCGGAAGCGGCGCGCGACGGCCCCGGAGAAGGACCGCGTGTGGGGGGCGTACGTGCTCGACCGGAAGAGCGGCACGATCCGCGCCGTCGCCGCGCACGCGACGGTGCTGGCCACGGGGGGCTCGGGGAAGGTCTACCTCTACACGACCAACCCCGACATCGCCACGGGGGACGGGCTCGCCGCCGCCTTCCGCGCGGGCGCCCAGGTGGCGAACCTCGAGTTCACCCAGTTTCATCCCACCTGCCTCTTCCACCCCGACGCCAAATCGTTCCTGATCTCCGAGGCGGTGCGCGGCGAGGGCGCGCGTCTCCTCACGCTGGACGGAAAGCCGTTCATGCAGCGCTACCACCGGCTCCGCGAGCTGGCGCCGCGGGACGTGGTGGCGCGCGCGATCGACTTCGAGATGAAGAAACGGGGCGACAAGAACGTGCTGCTCGACATGCGTCCCTTGGGGAAGGGGCTCCTCAAGTCGCGATTCCCCCACATCACGCGGCGCCTCCGTGAGTACGGATTCGATCCTGCGCGCGAGCCGATCCCCGTCGTGCCCGCGGCGCACTACGCCTGCGGCGGGATCCGGACCGACCTCGAGGGGCGGGCCACCATCCCCGGGCTCTATGCCTGCGGCGAGGTCGCCTGCACCGGCGTGCACGGCGCGAACCGGCTCGCCTCGAACTCCCTGTTGGAAGCGATCGTCTTTTCCCGCCGCGCGGGGGAGACGCTGCTGCGGCAGGTGACGGCGGCGCGGCCCGTTGCGCTCCCGCGCGTGCCCGCGTGGCGCCACAACGGCGCGGTGCAGGCCAAGGAGCAGGTGATCTTCGACCACAATTGGGATGCCATCCGGCGGGTCATGTGGGACTATATGGGCATCGTCCGCAGCGATGAACGCTTGGCGCGCGCCGCCGGGATGATCGCGGTGCTCCGCGACCAGACCGAGGGCGACTACCAGCGTTACCGGCTCGACGCGGACCTGGTGGAGCTCCGGAACATCAGCCTGGTCGCGGATCTCATGATCGCCTCTGCCCGCCGCCGGCGCGAAAGCCGGGGGCTGCACTACAACGTCGACCATCCCCGGCGGGACGACCGCCGATTCCGTCGCGATACCGTGCTGACCCGACAGGACGTGCGTTGAGATGATCCGCGACATCGAGACCCGGATGATCGAGGTGGCGCTGCAGTACGGGCGCTACAAGGCGAACGCCTACGGCTTCACCTACGAGGCCGTGCGCTACACCGTCGACCGGAGCTATGCCTCGTCCCGCGAGGCGCGGCACGTCACCGGCGGCGAAGTGCTCGAGGGAATCCGCGAGCTCGCCGTGAGCCGGTTCGGCTTC
This sequence comes from Candidatus Eiseniibacteriota bacterium, assembly GCA_046716305.1. Classification (GTDB taxonomy): domain Bacteria; phylum Eisenbacteria; class RBG-16-71-46; order SZUA-252; family SZUA-252; genus DASQJL01. The sequence continues at coordinate 3,371 of JBKJXM010000071.1, read as the reverse complement.
ATGGCCAAGACGGTTTTCCGCGAGTGGGGCGTCCAGAGGACCGAAGACTTCGGCGAGATCGTCTTCCACCTCGTGCGCGAGGGCCTCCTGAGCAAGACCGACTCCGACCGGCCGAGCGACTTCGCGAGCGGCTTCGACTTCGAAGAGGCCTTTGTCCGGAGCCACGACTGGCTCGACAGATTCGCGGCGTCCCGGACCGACCGGGCGTAGCGCCCGTGCGCCGCCGCGCCCGCGTCACCGACACCAGCACGTCCCTCCGGCTTCTCCGCTACCTGCGGCCCTACCGGGGGCACCTGGCCGCCACCGCGGTGCTCATGGTGCTCTTCGCGCTCCTGAGCGGCGCGTCGATCGGGATGATCTCCCCGTTCGTGAAGATCCTCTTCACGCCGAAGCCCGCGGCCGAGACCGCCGCGGGCGCCGCAGTGGGGCCCGGCAACCCGGCCTCCGCGCTCCCGGGCGGCATGGGGGCGCTGGTCCCCGGGCTGACCACGAATCCGGAGGCGGAGCGCCCCGCGTCCGACCTCGTCAAACGCGGCAACGCGGCCAAGCAGCGCCTCCGGACCTGGTTCGAGCACTTCTTCCTGATCGGCGATCCGATCCGATCGCTCACCCGGATCTGCCTGGCCCTCCTGGTGATCTTCTTTCTCAAGAACGTCGTCGACTATCTGCAGAGCGTGCTCACCGTATGGGTGGAGCAGGCCGTGATCCGCGATCTCCGGAACGAGGTCTACGCCCACCTCCAGACCCTGTCGCTCTCCTTCTTCCACTCGCGCCGGACCGGGGCCCTGCTCTCGCGCCTCACCAACGACATCGCGCTCGTGCGGGGGGCGCTCGCGGCGGGCTTCTCGAACCTCATCAAGTCGTCGCTCCTCCTCGTGGTCTGCCTCTTCTGGATCTTCTGGACATCGTGGCGTCTCGCGCTCGTGTCGCTGGTGGTGGTTCCGGTGTCCCTCGTCCTGATCGTGTGGCTAGGGCGGAAGCTCCGCCGCCGGAGCAACATCACGCAGGAGAAGATGGCGGACCTGAACGCGATCCTCCAGGAGACGCTTACCGGGATCCGTGTGGTGAAGGCCTTCGCGATGGAAGGCTTCGAGCAGCGGAAGTTCGAACGCGCGTCGCAGGGCTACTTCCGCGCATTCGTGAAGCAGCGCCGTCTGGGCGCGATGGCGGGACCCCTGTCCGAGTACATGGGCGTGATCGCGGCCACCGCGGTCCTCTGGTACGGCGGCCGGGAGATCCTGCTCACGCGCGCGATCGAGCCCCAGCAGTTCTTCATCTTCCTCTTCGCCATGCTCCAGCTCATGGGTCCGCTCAAGTCGCTGAGCAACGTGAACGCGACGCTCCAGGAGGGACTCGCGGCCGCGGTCCGGATCTTTCGCATCCGGGACACCGAGGCGACGGTGGTCTCGCGCCCGAACGCCCGGCGCGCGACCGGGATCAACGACGGGATCGAGTTCGAGGGGGTCTCCTGCCGCTACGGCACCGGCCCCGACGTGCTGCGCCAGGTCTCCTTCCGCGTGGAGGCGGGCGAGGTGGTCGCGCTGGTCGGGCCGAGCGGCGCGGGGAAGTCCACGCTGGTCGATCTGGTCGCGCGCTTCTACGACCCGACCGAGGGACGGATCCTGGTCGACGGCGTCGACCTTCGCGAGTACGACCTCTCGTCCCTCCGCTCCCTCATGGGCGTCGTGACGCAGGAGCCGATCCTCTTCAACGATACGGTCCGGAACAACGTCGCGTACGGCGTGTCGGACGCCGACGAGGAGTCGGTGCGGCGCGCCGCGAGCGCGGCCAACGCGGACCCCTTCGTCCGGCAGATGCCCGAGGGCTATCAGACCATGATCGGAGAGCGCGGGGTCCGGCTCTCCGGGGGCGAGCGGCAGCGGATCGCGATCGCGCGCGCCATCTTCAAGGACCCGCGGCTCCTTCTCCTGGACGAGGCCACCTCCAGCCTCGACTCCCAGTCGGAGCTGCTCGTGCAGGAGGCGCTGGAGGCGCTCTTCACGGGGCGCACCGTGTTCGTGATCGCCCACCGCCTCTCGACGATCCAGCGCGCGGACCGGATCCTCGTCCTCGACCAGGGGCGCATCGTGCAGATGGGAACGCACGCCGAGCTGGTCGCGACGCCCGGCCTCTACCAGAAGCTCCACCGGCTCCAGTTCCGCCTCGCGGAGGCCGACGTCACGCTACGTCCCCGGGCCAGCTAAGGGATGCCACGCGGCGCGGCCCTGGTCGTCCGCTTCTCCTCTCTCGGCGACGTGCTCCTCGCGGCCCATCTGCCGGCGTTCCTGCGCGACTCCGACCCGGGCCGCCGCGTGCTCTTCGCCACCAAGGAGCGCTACGCGAGCATCCTGCGCGGGCATCCCGACGTGGCCCGCTTCTATCTGCTGGAGGACGGCACCACGGACCCGGCCAAGCCGGCGCCGATCGCCGTCACGGGCTCCCTCGGCGATCTGGGCGTGTCGTTGCGACGCGAGGGGGTAGAGGAAGCGTTCGACCTCCACCAGAACCTCCGCTCCTCGCGGCTCGTGAGCTCGCTCGGCCGCGTGCGCCGGATCGAGCCCTCCAAGCACGGCCTCCGGCGGCGGCTCTTCGTCCATGCGAAGTGGCTCCGCCCGGAGCCGCTCCCGCCGCTGCTCGAGACGTACCGCGGGGTCGCCGGGCTCAACCCGCAGGCGCCCATCCGACCCTGGCTGCGCGAGGCGTTGACCGATGCGGAGCGCGCCCGGGCGCGCGCGCGGCTCGGTGAGGCGGCCGGCGGCTTCGCATTCCTCGGAGTGGGCGCGCGGTGGGCCACGAAGCGGTGGCCCCTCGAGCGCTTCGTCGCCCTGGGCGAGGCGCTCGCTCGCGAGGCGGGCCTGGCCCCGCGCTTCGCGGCGGCCCCCGGCGAGCCCGACGCGGCGGCGCTCCGCGCGCTTCTTCCACCCGAGCGCCACGCTGAGATCGTGGAGGCGGAATTCCGCGAGGCGGCGGCGATCGCGTCCTTCGCGCGGGTGATCGTCTCCAATGATTCGGCCGCTCTCCACCTGGGGCCGGCCCTCGGCGTTCCCACCGTGGGAATCTTCGGGAGCACCGTGCCCGCCTTTGGATTCGCGCCGCGCGGCCCGCGCGACGCCATCGTGGAGACAGCGCTCTCGTGCCGCCCCTGCGGGGTGCACGGCCGGCGCCGCTGCCCGCTCGGCCATCACCGCTGCATGAGGGACATCGACCCCGGCGCGGTGCTCGAGGCCATCCGCCGGGTCATCGCGGGCGCGGAAGTGGGCGCCTGACATGCCCGACATGCCCCGCATGACCGATCTCGTGCTGATCGAAGAGGACGACGCGGCGCTGCGCCGCGCCGTCGAGGAGGAGACGCGCGGCCCCCTGCCGTGGGT
>JBKJXM010000070.1:0-3949 GCA_046716305.1 Candidatus Eiseniibacteriota bacterium | reverse complement strand
TGAGCCCCATGGACCTGGAGTCGCGAGCCCGCTGGGTGGATTACTCGCGGGCCAAGGACGCCATGCTGGCGGCCACCGACCTGAAGGTGGCGCCCTGGTGGATCGTGCCTGCCGACAACAAGAACCGGGCGCGCCTCAATTGCATGGCACACATTCTGAGCCAGTTTGCGTACAAGGACTACACGCCGAAGAAACTCAAGCTGCCGCCGCGGCAGGTGGATCCCACGTATGTCCGCCCGCCGATCAAAGGACAGAACTTCGTGCCCGAGACGTATTGATCACGCTTTTCATCGCAGTGTAAGGTGCCGCGGCAGTGTGCTAGGCTCCCCAACGAGCGGCGAGGCAGCGTGGGGGATCATGAGCGCATGCCGCGGGCGTTTCATTTTGAGGTGTCCTGATCTGGATGGAAATCTCCGCTGACTACATCGCCGCTTCCGTGCGCTCTCCGTGGCAAGCCGCTTGAAAGCCAGTAAGGTCACATTTGCCCCGAGCGCGGGGACTCTGTTTGTCGCCGAGGTCAAGGAACGGGTCGCGAACTACTTCCAGACCACCGGAATCTCCCCATGGGCCAACGCGTCCATGGTCGCGAAGACCTTCCTCGTCCTGGGCGTTACCTTCGGGGCGTACGCGCTCATCCTCAGCGGTTATCCCACTCCCTGGCAGATGCTCGGTCTCTGTGTCGTGATGGGCGTCGGCGTGGCCGGCATCGGATTCGGGATCGCGCACGACGCGCTTCACGGCGCCTACTCCTCGCGCGGCTGGGTCAACAAGCTGCTCGGCCTGAGCTTCGAGCTGACCGGCGCCAACGGGTACATGTGGAAGATCACGCACAACGTGATCCACCACACCTACCCCAACGTCCACGGGCTGGACGAGGACCTGGAGGTGTCGCCGCTGCTTCGACTCTCTCCGGAGTCGGAACATCGGCCCATCCACCGGTACCAGCATCTCTACGCCCTCCTCGCGTACAGCACGACGACGCTGTTCTGGGTGTTCATCAAGGACTACAAGTACTTCCTGAAGCGCGATCTCGGTCCATTCAAGGAAAAGCGCCACCCGAAATCCGAGGTCTTCACGCTGTTCGGGGCGAAGACCTTCTACTACGCCTACTCGATCGTGATCCCGCTCCTCGTGATGGACATCGCGTGGTGGCAATTCGTCATCGGCTTCCTCGTGATGCACCTGACCGCCGGGGCCGTGCTGGGAGTGGTGTTCCAGCTCGCGCACGTCGTCGAAGAGACCGATCATCCGAACCCGGACGACGACGGGGCCATGGGCAGCGCCTGGATGGTGCACCAGATGGAAACGACCTCCAATTTCGCGACGTCGAACCGGCTCCTGTCCTGGTACGTCGGCGGGTTGAACCACCAGGTCGAGCACCACCTCTTCCCGAAGATCTGCAGCATCCACTATCCGGCCCTGAGCCGGATCGTCCGCGAAGTCGCGGAAGAGCACGGCATTCCCTATCACAACCATGAGACGCTCCGGGCCGCCATCGCCTCCCACTTCCGGACGCTGAAGCGGCTGGGGAGCGGCGCCACCGCGTTGTCCGCTTAGCCGGGCCGCCGCCGGTGGGGTGACCCCGCCCGCGGCGCTTGTCACTCCCATCCACCCGGCGCTAGACTGTTCGTTCCCCCATGAATCGGCGCCGGGTCTCGCCTCTCGTCTTGCCGCTCTTCATCGTCTGGGCCGCGCTCGCCCCGATCTCCGCCAGCGCGGCGGTCGAAACGACCGTGCCGCCGGCCGGGCTTCGCGAGCACACTCCTTCCGTCACCGCACTCACGAACGCGCGCATCGTGCTCGGCCCGGGCCGGGTCATTCCTCGCGGCACGCTCGTGATCCGGGAGGGCGTGATCACCGACGTGGGGCCGGGCGCGACTCCGCCCGCGGACGCGGTCGTGCGGGACATGAAGGGGCTCTCCCTCTATCCCGGGTTCATCAACGCCTACGCGGAAGTGGGTGTTCGCGCGATAGCGCAGGAAGACGCCGCGCGCAAGGGGTCCGCGTACTGGAATCAATGGATCACGCCGCAGCTCAGCGTGGGGCGGGAGTTTTCTCCCGACACCGCCACGGCGCGAAAACTCCGGAGCCAGGGATTCACGACGATCGTGGCCGCTCCGCCCCCGGGGATCATCAGGGGGATGAGCGCCGTGGTCTCTCTGGGCGCCGGCGACCCCACCGAGCTCGTCATCCAGCGGGGTACCGCGCTCCACGTCGCTTTGAAGCCGGCGACATCCGACGAGGGCGGCGGGTATCCCGGCTCTCCCATGGGCGCCTACACGCTCGTGCGGCAGGCCCTGCTGGACGCCGACTGGTACGCCGCGGCCCAGGCGGAATGGGGCAAGCACCCCGAGCTGCCGCGCCCCGAAACCAACGACGCGCTCGCGGCTCTCTCGGATCCGGTGTCAATGCGGCGGCCGCTGGTGATCGACGCGCCGGACGAGCTCTACGCGCTTCGGGCGGACCGGCTCGCGCGCGAGTTCAGCCGCGTCGCGATCCTGCGCGGAAGCGGCCGCGAGTACCGCATGCTCGAAGCGATCCGGGCGACGGGGCGCGCGGTGATCCTGCCGCTCGACTTTCCTGGCGCGCCGCCGGTCACGAACCCGGACGAGGCGGTCAACGTCTCGCTGGAAGAGCTGATGCACTGGGATCTCGCGCCCGAGAACCCGGCGCGGCTGGTCCGGGCCGGTGTGCCGATCGCTTTTACAGCGGAGGGACTGCCCGACAGCATCACTTTCCTCGACTCGGTCCGAAAGGCCGTCCGCCGCGGCCTGGACAAGGACGCCGCGCTTCGGGCGCTCACGGTCGCGCCCGCGGCGATGTTCGGCCTGGAGCAGCGGCTGGGCACCCTGGACCGCGGGCGCGCCGCGAACCTCGTCGTCGCGGACGGCGACATCTTCGCGCGGAAGACCAAGGTGCGGGAAGTCTGGGTGGACGGGCGCCGCTTCGACGTGATCCCGCCGATATCCTCCGATCCGCGCGGCGCGTGGAACGTCCAGCTCGACCCGGGTCCCGCTCCGAGGGACGCGATCCCGGCGCGCTCGGGCGTGCTCACCATCGAGGGAGAGCCGGGCGCCCTCAGCGGCTCGATCTCCCTGGGACGCGGCGCGAAGCTGAAAGCGGCGGAGATGCTGGAAGCGCGGCTCTCGTTCACCTTCGCGTCGGATTCCCTGGGCGTCAAGGGCGTGACGCGCATGAGCGGCACGGTGACCGAATCGGACATCGTGGGCACGGGAATGTGGCCCGGCGGATCCGGATTCACCTGGAGCGCGCGGCGCGCGAGGGCCTATCTCGCGCCGTCCGACACCACGCGCCCGGAGCCCCTGGTCACCGCGTCCTACCCGGTGACGCACCCGCTCGGTGAGTTCGGCCGCGTAGCGCCTCCCGCGCAGCCGGCCGCGATCCTTTTCCGCGACGCGACGGTATGGACCTCCGGCCCGGCCGGTGTCATCGAGCACGGCTCCGTGCTGGTGGAGCGGGGGCGCATCGCCGCGGTGGGGCGCGGCCTCAAAGCGCCCGGCGGCGCGCAAGTGGTGGAGTGCGCCGGCCGCCACCTGACGCCCGGCATTGTCGACTGCCACTCGCACACGGCGTCGGACGGCGGGATCAACGAGGCTGGACAGACCGTCACGGCCGAAGTGCGGATCGGGGACTTCATCGATCCCAACGACATGGACATCTACCGCGAGCTCGCGGGTGGGGTCACGGCCGCGCACGTGCTGCACGGATCGGCGAACGTGATCGGCGGCCAGAACCAGCTCATCAAGATGAGGTGGGGCGCGGACCCGGAGGCGATGAAATTCGCCGGAGCGCCGCCGACGATCAAGTTCGCGCTGGGGGAGAACGTCAAGCAGAGCAACTGGGGGGACAAGTACACGTCGCGATACCCGCAGACGCGCATGGGCGTGGAGCAGCTTCTGCGGGACGAGTTCGCGGCGGCCCGAGACTA
>JBKJXM010000069.1:0-11447 GCA_046716305.1 Candidatus Eiseniibacteriota bacterium | reverse complement strand
GTCCCTGCCCAAGCAGTCCGGCTGCGCCACCACAAAGGCAAGGGGGGCTCCGTTCGGAGCCCCCCCAGGATATTTCCATCGGTTTGAAGATACTGCTAGTCGTTAGTCCTCGAAGGCGTGGCCACGGTCAGCAGACTCCCTGACCTCACGCGGCACATGCCCCTTCTTCACACGGAAGAACGGACCCCGCCAGGAATCCGAACGGGACCACTCACCGTCGCTCTCCATGTACCAGGTGTTGCCGATCTGATAGAGATCGTTGGTCGCCATCGGCAGCGCGGCAACCGCGACGGACGTGTTCATCATCGGAGCGCAATCCACCGCGACCGGCGTGTACGTGCGGGTCACGACCTTGGTCCGGGCCGGCCGATACGCGGCCGTTGTCGCCCGGCTCTTGCGGCGCACGACATGATTGCGGGACGCGTTGGAATACGTCGTCCTCCGATAGACCTTGTTGGTCCGCGGCTTGTTGACCTTGCGGTACTGCGTTCCCTCGTAGCGGGTCTTCGTCTTGGTGGTGTACGTGTAGCCGCCGTTGGTGTACGGCGTGGTGCTGGTGTACGTGACGCCGCGGGCCGGGACCGTCGTGTACGAGGTCGGGGCCACCATCGTGCCGGCCGCCGGAATGCAGCGGACGGGCCGATCGCCCGCCGCTACCGCCAGCCAATCCTGGCGGTACTCGGAGGGAACGGCGACTACCTGCGGGCTCGGAATCGTGCCGAGAGCGGTAACGTAGGCAACCGGGGTCCGGCCGCGGTTCGTGCGGTAGGCACTCCCGTCTTCAACCAGGAATACGGTTTCATCGGCACCCGACAGATCGTATCGGGGGTTGTCGCTGATGAAGTAAACGCGCGAACTGGCCATGCCGGGCTCGACGACGCGGGTCGTCGGCACATACTGGACCGACCCGGTCGGCACGTACCGCACCGAGCTCATGGTGTTCACGCCGGAGACACAGTCGCCCGCCTGCGCGGACGGGTAATATCGAACCGTCTGTCCGGACGGATAGTACCGGACCTCGTTCCTATTGGCGCGCACCATGGATGGCGCCAGTAGAGAGATGGCCATAGCGGACATGGCCACCAGTGCACTCAGTCGTTTCATGATTAACCCTCCTGTACAGGTCGGCCCGACTCGGGCCGCTCGCACGTACCATGGCTGCATGCTCTGTGCCGGAGGGGGGCAGGAAGGCGACGGAACCGGTGCCGAGGATGTTCGTTACGAGCGAAAGCGCCTTCGGCGCCCGACTTAGGGCACGGGCCCGGGCCCCCTTTACATCGTGATCGGGGTATTCCCCCCAGCCTGGGGCGCCCGGTCGACCCCAAAGCCGGGTTCCGTACGTTCCAATCGGGTCACGATCGCAGACTTTTCAAATGCTATCCTCTCCGGACGATGCTGCGCGTCCTCGCCCTGCTCCTCCTGGCGTCCTGGCTGGCGGCCGTCTTGCTGATCAAGACGGTCGGAGCCATCGTCCATCTCCTTCTGCTCCTCGCCGTCGTCTTCCTGCTGATGGGGATCATCCGGGGCCGCCGCCGGCCCTGAGGGCATCTCGTTCCGGCATTTTGGGCTAGAGGGATCCCCCGCACGTGTCGAAAGATCCCAGGAATCACGCCCTCGACCCCTCCGGAGCCCCCTGGTGACGAATCGGTTCGAAAGCCCTGAGCGCATCCCCGTCGTCCTGGCGACCGCGTACGAGGACATCGCGCGCGACATCGCGACGCGCATCGCCGCGATTCTCCGCGAGCGCCGCGCCGCGGGCCGGCGGGCGGTGCTGGGCCTGGCCACGGGCTCCACGCCCATCGGGGTCTACCGCGAGCTGATCCGGATGCACCGCGAGGAGGGGCTCGACTGGTCGCATGTGACGACGTTCAACCTGGACGAGTACTACCCCATGCCGTCCGACAGCCGGCACAGCTACCACCGCTTCATGTGGGAAAACCTCTTCGCCCACGTAAACATCGACGCGGCGAACGTGCACATCCCGCAGGGGGACCTTCCCCGCGACCAGATCGAGGCCCACGCGCGCGAGTACGAGCGCGCGATCGCGGATGCCGGCGGCATCGATTTCCAGATCCTGGGCATCGGCCAGACCGGACACATCGGCTTCAACGAGCCCGGCTCCAGCGTTGCCTCTCGCACGCGGCTGGTCGTGCTGGACACGATCACCCGCCGGGTCGCCGCGTCCGATTTCTTCGGCACCGAGAACGTGCCGGCCGAGGCGGTCACCATGGGGGTCGCGACGATCCTCGAGGCGCGGGAGATCGCCTTGATCGCGACCGGCGAGCACAAGACCGCGATCGTGAAGCGCGCCGTCGAGGGGGAGATCGACCGCTCGGTGGCCGCGACCTACCTCCAGCAGCATCCGCGCGCGACGGTCTACCTGGATCCGGCGGCGGCCGCCGAGCTCACGCGCGTGAAGACGCCGTGGCTCCTCCACGAGATCGAGTGGACGCCCGCGCTGGCCGTGGAGGCGGTGGTCTGGCTGGCCCAGGCCACCGGCAAGTCCGTCCTCAAGCTGGACGACGCCGATTACCGGGACCACCATCTCGGCACGCTCCTGACACGCTACGGCTCGTCGGGCGCGCTCAACGGGGTCGTCTTCAACAACCTCGGCGCGAAGATCCGCGGCCGGAGCAAGCTCCCGCGCGGGAAGCGCATCGTGGTCTTCTCGCCGCATCCGGACGACGACGTGATCTCGGCGGGGGGCACGCTGTGGAAGCTCCGCCAGAACGAAAACGAGATCCTGATCGCCTATCAGACCTCGGGCAACATCGCCGTCTTCGATCACGAGGTCCGCCGGTACCTGGATTTTCTGCGGCGCACCGTGTGCGATTTCGACCGGGAGAACCAGCGGCTCCCCGCCTTCATCGCCGAGGTGGAGGAGATGCTCGCGAAGAAACGGCCGGGCGAGATCGATGCCGACCCGGTGCTCCGGCTGAAGCGGCGGATCCGCGAGGTCGAGGCGGTGTCGGCGATCGAGACGCTGCGGCTCGACCCGTCCCAGGCGCGCTTTCTGAACCTCCCCTTCTATCAGACGGGGAAAGTGCGCAAGGACCCGATCGGCGAGCGGGACGTCGAGATCATCCGCGAGCTCCTGGAAGAGCAGAAGCCCGACATCATCCTCGTCGCGGGCGATCTGTCCGATCCCCACGGCACGCACCGCATGTGCCAGGAGGCGGTGGATCGCGCGCTCGAGCGGATCCCGGGCCCGCAGCCCGAGGTGTGGCTGTATCGCGGCGCGTGGCAGGAGTGGGCGATCACGGACGCCGACATCCTGGTTCCGATGTCGGAAGAGGAGCTGAGGCTGAAAATCAGCGCGATCTTCAAGCACCAGAGCCAGAAGGACCGCGCTCCCTTCCCCGGCGTCGACGAGCGCGAATTCTGGCAGCGGGTGGAGGAGCGGAACAAGGCCACCGCGGACGTCGTGGATCAGCTCGGGCTGCCCGAGTACTTCGCGATGGAGGCCCTGGTGGTCCGGCCGTCCTCCTACGTCGCTTCGCCGCCCGGAGAAGCCGGCTTGTAGATCAGCCCCACGTTTCGCCGGCCGTTCATCTTGACCACGAGCGGCGCGTCGAAGCGGAGGTGGCGTACGAAGCGATGCTCCGAGGCCGCGGGCTGCGCCGCCATCCACGTCCAGTCCACGAATCCCTCGCCGAAGTCCTCGTTCACCGTGAAGTAGCCGATCTGGAACGAAGTTAGATTTTGGAAGAAGTGGCTCCCTTGGGACGGCGTCACGCGGAAATCGCGGAAGCCCGACTCGACGATCACGCGCGCTCCGGCGATCTGGTCCCAGGTGACGGGGATGCCGAGCCACGGATCGGTGGAGCCCCACCGTCCGACTCCGATCAGGAGGTACGGGCGGCCCGCCTCGGTCAGCCCAGCGTTGAACTTCGCGATCTCGGCGGCAGCGGCGCGGCTCTCGGCGCGGTCGAAGCGCTGGAAGTCCACGACCACGACGTCCCGAATGTCCTCGACCAAGCCGTTGCCCATGACCTGCGTGCTCCGGCAGAGAAGCGCCGCGGGTGGCGCCTCGTCCAGGTGGAGGTTCTCGGTCTCCCGCGCGAGCACCAGCGGGCGCATCTGGAGAAAGCCGAACTCGTGCGGCCGATCGGCCCGGCGCGACAGGCTCACCGCAAATTCGATCTCCGCGGCGCGGTTCATCCCGCGCCCGCCCACGTCGAGGAGGGCCGCGAGCACCTCGGCGAGGGGGAACACGCCATGCTTCAAGATGGGGGCGAACGTGACGAGCCGCACGCCGGGGCGGGCGATACCGTCATACACGGCCTGGTTCTCCGCCGAATAGGTGGATCCCAGCGAGTAGAGCGCCCCGTCCTTCTCCGCCGTCTCCAGACCGAACTGCTTCTCGCGCATCGCCTGCTCGGCGTCGGAGTCCACGTCCGGTGTCAGCTCCATCGCCCAGAACTCCCGCTGCGAGTTCGCTAAAATTTCCTCGACGGTGGAGAACTGGAGAATCGCCTGCGGATGGCGCGGGCAGAACGTGAGGGAGCGCTCCCCCCCCACCACCGTGCGCCCCATCCCCAGCGCGACGGCCGCGACGCCGTCCTCGGGGGTGAGGGGCGGACGCGCGTAGTAGTTGTACGAGCGGGCGACGCCGGAGAAGTCGGGGTAGAAGCGATCCTCGTGGTAGGTCCCCACGACCTTCTGGATCGCGACCGCCATCTTCTCCTCCTCCAGCCGGTACGGCGTGGCGCGGAGGTGGTCCTTGGCCTGGCAGAGGAACGTGGACGCGTAGACGCGGCGGACCGCGGCGACGAGCTGCCGCAGGCGCACGCGCGGGTCCTCGTGGTTGTTCGGGAGCATGAACGTCTCGTAAACGCCGGTGAACGGCTGGTACTGCGAGTCCTCGAGGAGGCTCGAGCTGCGCACGGCGAGCGGCCAGGTGACCGCCTCGACGAAGGAGCGGAGCTTTCGGACCACGTCGCGCGGCAGGGGTGCGCGGAGAAACTCGGCCAGGATCCGCTCGTCGTCCCGGCTGTTCAGCGCCAGCTCGCTCAGCTCGTTCGCCTCGAGGTAGCGCTCGAAGCAATCCGTGGCGAGCACCAGCGTCGGCGGCACGGCGATGCGCACGCCCGGCATGCGCCGCCCGAATCCGTGGTAGTTGAGCAGGTACCGGACGAAGGCAAGGCCGCGGGCCTTCCCGCCCAGGGAGCCGTTCCCGACGCGGGCGAAGAAGTTGCTCGCGGGATCGAACGTCTTCGGATCGAAGTCGGCGACCAGGATCTCCGACTGCTCCCGGCGGTACTCGCCGATCGACGCGATCAGGTCGTGGCGCAGCTCTTCGACGGTGGCGAAGTCGGAGACGCGCCGCGGGCGCATTTTCCGCGCCAGGGCGAACTCGGTGCGCGCGCCGAACCAGTTGGAGAAGTGGTTCCGCTGGGCGTGATAGGCGATGCTCTCCGCCGGCACCGTGCGGAGCTTCTCCTCCAGGGACTTGAGATCTCCCGCTCGGTCCACGGGCGTGCCGTCGGGGAGCCGGAAGATGAAATCGCCGAAGGCGAAGTTCTCAACGAGGAGCGTCCGGAGATCGGAGAGGAGCGTCTCCGAGTATTTCCGGAGGAACGACGCGCCTACGCGCGCCGCGCCGGCGGCGAACTCGGCGCGGCTCGACTGGAGCACGATCGGCAGGTCGGGGATGCGCTCCCGGACGAGCCGCACCAGATCGAACCCCGCCTCGCGGCTGCTCGCCCCGTTCCGCGGAAATTCCACGTCGGAGATAAGCCCGAGGAGATAGCGCTCGTAGCGCGTGACCAGCTCCCACGCCTGCTCGAAGGTGCTCGCGAGGAGAAGCTTGGGGCGCGCCCGCGTGCGGACAAGCTTGTGCGACGGGTTGATGCCTTCGCTGAGCAGGCGCTCGGATTGGCGGATCAGTTCGGTGTAGATCTCCGGGAGGAACGAGGAGTAGTAGCGGACGTTGTCCTCGACGACCAGGAGCACGCGCACGCCCATGGCCGCTGTGTCGTGGGCGACGTTCCGGCGGTCCTCGACGTACTTCACGATGGCGACCAGAACACGCGCGTCCCCCTGCCAGAGAAACAGCCCGTCCAGGTCGGTGAGGTCGTGGCTGCGCTCGAACTCCTTCCGCTCGTCGTTGTCGTACGCCATCGCGACGACGGGGATATCGAGGCCCGCGCTCTTCACCGCGCGCGCGATCTGGACGGCGTCCATGTCGGCGGGGCTCAGCGTGGTGAGGATCAGGTTGAAGCGCCGCTCCGCGCGCGCCAGCGCAAGGGCCTCGGCCCCGGTAGCAACGTGGGTGAGCCCGGGCGTGTGGTACTGCGAGAGCTCGAGGAATTCCCCGGCGATCAGCTCGTTCAGGCGCCCGTCCTCCTGGAGCGTGAACGAGTCGTACAGGCTCGACACGAGGAGGATGTCCTGAACCCGAAACGGCATCAGATTCTGAAATGCCTGAAACGGGTTCGACACGTCGGGGAGCGCGTCGGGCTCGGATAAGGTCAATGTGCTGCCTGCGCCGCTCCTAGACCAGCCCCTGATCCAGCATCGCGTTCGCGACCTTCAGGAATCCGCCGATGTTCGCGCCGTTCAGGAGATTTCCCGGCGTCCCGTACGTGTCGGCGGTCTCGAAGCAGGTGCGATGGATCGCGATCATGATCTTGTGGAGCCGATCGTCCACTTCGTCGCGTGACCAGGAGAGCCGCATGCTGTTCTGCGACATCTCGAGGCCCGAGGTGGCGACGCCGCCGGCGTTGGCCGCCTTCGCCGGCCCATAGAGGATCCCGGCGTCCAGGTAGATCTGGATCGCGTCCAGCGTGCTCGGCATGTTGGCCCCTTCGGCCACCAGGGAGACGCCGTTCTTGATCAGGTTCCCGGCGTCCTTGGCGTTGATCTCGTTCTGAGTCGCGCTCGGAAAGGCGCAGTCGGCCTTGATGTCCCAGAGCGGGTTCATCCCGGACCGCGGGTCGGTCTCCGCGTACGTGGCGCCCTTCCACTTGTCGGCGTACTCCTTGATGCGTCCGCGCCGGACGTTCTTCAGCTCCATCACCCACGTGAGCTTCTCGCGGTTGATGCCGCCGGCGTCGTAGATCATCCCGTCCGAGTCGGAGAGCGTGACCGGCTTCGCGTCCAGGTCGAGCAGCTTCTCCACCGTGTACTGGGAGACGTTGCCGCTCCCCGACACGAGGCAGACCTTCCCCGCCAGCGACTGCTTCTGGCTCTTCAGCATCTCGTTCGCGAAGTAGACGCATCCGTAGCCGGTGGCCTCCGGCCGGATGAGCGAGCCGCCCCACGCGAGCCCCTTCCCCGTCAGCACGCCGGTGAACTCGTTGGCGAGCCGCTTGTACTGGCGGAAGAGGAAACCGATCTCCCGTCCGCCGACGCCGATGTCGCCCGCGGGAACGTCCGTGTCGGGCCCGATGTGACGCCACAGCTCGGTCATGAAGCTCTGGCAGAAGCGCATCACTTCGTTGTCGCTCTTCCCCTTCGGATCGAAGTCCGAGCCGCCCTTGCCGCCGCCCATCGGCAGCGTCGTGAGCGAGTTCTTGAAGACCTGCTCGAAGGCGAGGAATTTGAGGATGCCCAGGTTCACGGAGGGGTGGAAGCGGAGTCCGCCCTTGTACGGCCCGATGGCGCTGTTCATCTCGATCCGGAAGCCGCGGTTCACCTGGACCTCGCTCCGGTCGTCCATCCAGGGGACGCGGAACATGACGACCCGCTCCGCCTCGGAGACGCGCTCGAGGACCTTGGCCGAACGGTATTCCGGATGCCGGTCCAGCACGGGGATCAGGGACTCGAACACTTCCTGGACCGCCTGATGGAATTCAGGCTCCGCGGGATTCTTGGCCCGGATCCCCGCCATCACCTGCTGCACGTACTCTTTTGCCGTCGTGGTTTTCGCGGGAGACCTCACCGCCACGTCGACGCCGCTCATGACCTAGGAGCTCCTTTCTCTGTGGGGGGCTCGCGAGGGGCGGGATCCGCCGCCGGCGGGCCAGGACGCAGTATATCCGGCAGGATACACCCGGGGCGGTCGTACGGCAAAAAGCGGCGAGGGCCGCCGGCGGACTGCCGGGGCCCTCGATAACGCCGCGCGCGGCGCGGCGACGTACAACGCGACTCCCCTATGTGTTCCAGGCCGCCGAGAACGTGTCGATCCGGCTTCGGGCCCGCATCGGCCGCTCCCGCGGCGCCTGGATGACCTCGCTCCACTTGGGCGAGACGATGATGGCGTGGAGCAAGATCATGGGCCCTCCACGGTCGTCGACGATCGCCCGGCGGTGGGTCAGCGCGTCCGGCTTCTTGGCCGGGGTCACCTTGCTGGAAATGCCTCCCTCGCAGGACCACGCGGTCCCCGAAGTACCGGCGAGAGCCCAGACCAGAAAACACAGAACTCCTATGCGCTTCATAAGCGTCTCCTTCCCTGGAGGCCCCGAGAGGGCATCCACGCTCAATCGATAGCTATCACAGGGCAGAGGCCGTGCCATCGGGGCTTGGGCGGAGCGAGTTCCGCGGAACTCCCGAGTTCACAGGGTTACCCGGCGGAGTTCTGGCCGGGCGGGTGCTCTGGGCGGGGTGCGGAAGGGCTCCACAGATTTCAAATCAGCGCGTAAAACAGCGTTTTAGGTATATACGAGCGTCGGAATATGTGTAATCTATTTGGACCTTCAGTGCTCGCCACGCGGTGCCGAACCTTTCCGTGATGCGATCCTGCCGCTTGCTGCTTCTTCTCCTCACTCTCTGCCTGGTGCCTGCCTGCGCCACCACGCGGCCGACGCGGCCCCAGGCGATGCTCCCTGAGGGCTTCATCCAGGAAGGAATCGCTTCGTACTACGGCTCGTATCATCACGGGCGGCGCACAGCGAGCGGAACCGTCTTCGACGAACACCTGCTCACCGCGGCGCACCGGACCCTTCCCTTCGGGACGCAGGTGCGGGTCACCAATCTCGAGAACGGGCGGCACGTCATCCTCGTCGTCACCGACCGTGGACCGTTTCGGAAGCAGCGCGTGATTGACGTGACGAGCCGGGCCGCGCGCGATCTGGGATTTTTGCGGGCCGGGATCGCGCGTGTGCGCGTCGAAGCGATTCGCGGGTAGAAGCGCCGCGCCACAGCGAAACGAACGAGGCCCCCAGGAGCTGCACCTGGGGGCCCCTCTGCTTCAGACCGTCAGCATCCCGGCGAATCCGCCTCCGCGCGCGTTCCGGTGTCGCGCAACTTCAAGAAGACCCACACCCTCTTCCAGCGATTCGCATTCGTTGACGCTGTCACCGAGAGTCCGATTCGGTCGGCTGTGACTCGCACCGGGACTCGATAGGACACGCGCCACAGGTTCGATTCCGAGTCGTACGTGAACGGCGTCTTCTCGCCAGCTCCGTCGTTGAGCGTCACGGAGGTCACGTCGGCCGACCCGAGTGCGGTGATCACCACCACGCTTCCCGGTATCGCGAGCGTGTCGGGCGCGGTCGCCGCCACGTCCGGCGGAAGCCCGTCCTCGGTTGAAGTGGTTCCCTGCTCGGCGGCGCCCGGCGCCGAGGCTGTGATGGCCGGTTGCGCCCCGCCCGTCGGCTCCGTGGTGACTCCGGACGCGGGTTCCGCGACCGCCTGCTGCTTCTGCTCCCCACACCCCAGCACCACCATCGCGAGGAGGAGCGCCGCCGCCAGAAAGGCTCCGCCGCGCACCGCATGATTTCGACTGACGCCCTTGATCCGTTCCATGGCCGTTCTCCAGACCGGCGCCCGTCGAAGCCGTTCGTTCTCCAGCGCCGGCGCCGGATCTCGACCGCCTGGCGTGGGATCTTCCCCGGGCCAGGTCCGCGGGCGGCCCCGGTGCTGGCGCCGCCCGCAGCCTATATAGATCAATCCCTGTGCCTGGAACGTAAACTTATGACTGGATAGTAGTTATGGCGTATGGCAGTTGCACCTGACGCCAATATGTGTCAAGCTTGACACGAGAGACGACCCTCCAATGACCCCTTTGAGCTGGAAGCCTGGACCTCGCACAGGAATGGAGTCGCGTGTCATGACGGACACAGGGCGGCTTCTTCGCATCGCGACGCGGATGGCGCTCGCCGTGCTCGCGCTCCTCGCTTTCCAGAATCCCGGCCGGATGAACGCCGCTGAGCCGGAGCCGCGCGTGCTCTGGATTCGCGGCGATCACGTCTACGCCTCCCTACCCGACTCCACTTTCGCGGAAGAGGGAGATCGCGTGACGTTCCGCGATCGGAAGAAGAGGACGCTGGCTGCCGGAGAGGTGGCCGAAGTGATCCGCGGCGAAGTGGCTCTGGTCCGCGTCACGTCGCGCTCTCTCGCGGGCATTCGCAAGTTGGACCAGGTGCGGCTCCTCTTCGAGCGCGCGCCGCTTCCCCCGCTCGGAGCGCTGCGGATCGGCGTGCCGTCGGCGCGGCGCCGGTCCAAGTGCGACGACCTGGTTCCCGGCGCTCCCGCGGCGGCGCCGGAATACCTCACGGCCCTCATGAATCCCATGACCTGGCGGCTCGTTCGCGACCCGGCCGACTCGGCCCACGCGGCATTGGGGGCGCCGGCCGCGTGGCCGGACACGCTCGTCGTGAGCCTCTTCGACGAGTCGGCGGACGAGGAGATCGCGCTCGACCGGGGCGAGCTGGACGTGGCCGTCTTCCAATCTGGCGAGCTCTCGGCCCGCATGCGCGGCGATCCCCGGGTCAGCGGCCCGGTCGTCGTGGCGGCCGCGCACCGCCGCAGAGTGATCGCGATGGGGGTGGAGGCCCTGGCCGGCCTGATGGAATGCCGGGCCGAAGAACCAGAGCGGTGAGATCGCTTCGCTTCCGTCTCGTCCTCGGGATCTCGCTCATCGCCGTCGTGCCGCTCGCGATCGCGATCGTCCTCCTGACCGACCGCATCGAGTCCCTCGTGCGAGCGCAGGCCTCGGATCGGCTCGCGTCGGCGCTGGGCGCGATCCAGTCGCGGCTCCGCTCGGATGAGCGCCGGGCCGCGGAGAAGCTCCGCATCCTCGCGCGCGACCCGGAGCTGAAGCGGCTCTACCTGGTGCGCGCGGGAGAAGGGCGCGAGCTGTCCGGGTACCTGGCCGAACGCCGCTTCCTCCTCGACTACGATTTCCTCCGGATTGCCGACGCGAGCGGGGCCGTGGTCGCCGACGCCGCCGATGCACCCCCCGCCGCCGGCGAAGCGCGGCCCGCCCTCCGTCCCGCCGCCGCGAGCCGGCGGTCGCGCCAGGTCGAGATCCGCTCGCTCCAGGGCGATGGTGGTCTCGCGCTCGTCGTGAGCCAGCCGATCCCCTACCGGAACGAGGACGTGGGGCGGCTCGAGGGAGGATTCGCGCTCGATGCCGGATTTCTCCGGCGCCTCCGCGAGCAGAGCGGCCTCGAGCTCGCGCTCCAGGACGCGCAGGGGCGCCTCGCGGCGGCCACGCTCCCCGCCGATCCGGCCCACGTCCGTGGCGCGGGTCAGCGAATGGCCGTCCCGCTCGCGCTGGG
>JBKJXM010000068.1:0-5209 GCA_046716305.1 Candidatus Eiseniibacteriota bacterium | reverse complement strand
CGCCGTAGAAAATGAGCGAGCCCGGCTCGGGGAACGCGACCAGGGAATCCCGGTGCTCGAAGGCGAGCGACGGATCCCACCGGTCGGCGAACACCTGCTCGGGCGCGATCGCGAGCATGGCCGCGGTCTCGTCGGTCCCGGCGTGGCCGCCGGGCGACCCGAGCACCTCCTCGGACAAGGGAAGGCACTCCGTCCACCAGTTGAACACCGCGAGAAAGCCGCCGGTCTCCTCGTGCACGCGCCGCGTCGCCTCTTTCAGCGCCTCGGTGTTCCCGCCGTGTCCATTCATCACGATCAGGTTCCGGAAGCCCTGGTGCGTGAGCGCCGTCAGCACCGCCACCACGTACTCGGTGAATGGAGCGGCCGGGACGTGGGTGCTGCCGGGGAGCGCTCCCAGGTGCGCGGTCACGCCGTAGGGGATGACGGGCGCCACCAGCGCGTTCAGCCGGGCCGCGATCGCGTCGCACAGCCGCGACGGGATCTCGTTGTCGGTGCCGAGGCTCAGGATCCCGTGCGCCTCCAGCGTCCCCACGGGCACCAGGACCGTGTCGATCTCGGCCGGGACCCACTCCCCCGCCTCCATCCAGTTCATGCGGGCCAGGCGGCGTTCGGGCAGCGTGGGACGGGATTTTCGCGGGCTCATGCGGAGGCACCTCCAGGGACACGGTCGGTCTGGGACCCGGCATTGTACACCGGACGCCGTTCCGATAGGATTCCCGCACGTTTGGCGATGTGTTCGCTCCCTCTATCGGAGCCTCGAATCTGACGCGACGCGCCCCCATCGAAGAGCTGCGCCGGCGCCGCCTGGCCGTCCTCGAAGGAGGCGGCGAGGAGCGCATCGCCAAGCTTCACGCCGAAGGGCGGCTCACCGCCCGCGAGCGGATCGAGCTTCTCCTCGACCCACACTCCTTCCAGGAAACCGGCGTCTTCGTCGAGCACCGCACCACCGACTTCGGCATGGCCGACCGGCGCATCCCCGGCGACGGCGTGGTGTCGGGCTACGGCACGGTGGACGGCCGCACGGTCTTCGTCTTCGCCCAGGACTTCACCGTCTTCGGCGGGACCCTCTCCGAAGAGAACGCGAAGAAGATCACCAACGTGATGGATCTGGCCGTGGAGAACGGCGCCCCGATCATCGGTCTGAACGACTCGGGCGGCGCACGCATCCAGGAGGGCGTGCAGTCGCTGGGCGGCTACGCCGAGATTTTTCTGCGCAATACGCTCGCCTCCGGGGTCGTCCCCCAGATCAGCGCCGTCATGGGTCCCTGCGCGGGTGGCGCGGTCTACTCCCCCGCCATCACCGACTTCGTCTTCATGGTCAAAGGCACCAGCCACATGTTCGTGACCGGACCCAACGTCATCAAGACCGTCACCAACGAGGACGTCTCCTTCGAAGAGCTGGGCGGCGCGATGAGCCACAACACGAAGAGCGGCGTCGCCCACTTCGCGGTGGAGGACGACGAGGCCTGCATCGTGGGGATCCGGCGCCTTCTCTCGTTCCTCCCGCAGAACAACGTGGACGATCCGCCGCTCCGCGCGACCCAGGATCCGGCCGAGCGCATGGAGGCGCGGCTGAACGACATCGTCCCTCCGGAGCCGAACAAGCCCTACGACATGAAGGAGATCGTCCGCCTGATCGTGGACGACGGCGACTTTTTCGAGGTGCACGAGCACTACGCGCCCAACATCATCGTCGGCTTCGCGCGCCTGGACGGGCGCCCCGTGGGCATCGTCGGCAACCAGCCGGCCATGCTCGCCGGCGTGCTCGACATCAAGTCCTCGACCAAGGCGGCGCGCTTCGTCCGGTTCTGCGACGCCTTCAACATCCCGCTGGTCACGCTCGAGGACGTCCCCGGGTTTCTCCCCGGCACCGAGCAGGAGTGGGGCGGGATCATCCGCCACGGCGCGAAGCTCCTCTACGCCTACTGCGAAGCCACCGTGCCCAAGCTGACCGTAGTGGTGCGCAAGGCCTACGGCGGCGCGTACGATGTCATGTCGTCCAAGCACATCCGGGGCGACTACAACGTGGCGTGGCCGCAGGCGGAGCTCGCGGTGATGGGCGCCGACGGCGCGGTGGCAATCGTCTACCGGAAGGAGATCGAGGCGGCCAAGGACTCGGCCAAGGCGCGCGCGAAGCTGGTCGAGGAGTACAACGAGAAGTTCGCGAATCCGTACGTCGCCGCCGGGCTCGGATACCTGGACGACGTGATCGAGCCGCAGGAGACGCGCCCGCGGCTGATCCGCGCTCTCCGGATGCTCGCCCACAAGCGCCAGTCGCTCCCGCCGAAGAAGCACGGGAACATCCCGCTCTGACGGGCCCGGGCCCATGACTCCCCCGCGCGCCATCCGGAAGGTCCTCGTCGCGAACCGCGGCGAGATCGCGATCCGCGTCTTCCGGACGCTCCGCGAAATGGGGATCTCCTCGGTCGCGGTCTTCTCCGAGGCCGACCGGGAGGCCGCGCATCTCTTCGCTGCCGACGAGGCCTACGCGATCGGCCCCCCGTCCGCATCCCAGAGCTACCTGAAAGTCGAAGCGATCCTCGACGCCGCGCGCCGCTCGGGCGCCGACGCGATCCACCCCGGCTACGGCTTCCTCTCCGAGTCGGCCGGCTTCGCCGAGGCGGTCTCCGGCGCGGGGCTCACGTGGATCGGGCCCTCGCCTGAGGCGACGCGCGCGATGGGCGACAAGGTGCGCGCGCGGGCGCTCGCCATCAAGGCCGGCGTCCCTGTGCTCGCGGGAACCGAGGGCCCCGTGGCCGATCCGGTCGAGCTTCGCCGCGCGGCGGAAGCGATCGGCTACCCGGTGGTCTTGAAGGCGGCGGCCGGCGGCGGCGGGAAGGGAATGCGCCGCGTGAACAAGCCCGAGGAGTTCGAGCAGGCTGTGCGGCTGACGCAGGGAGAGGCACGGAACGCGTTCGGCGACGACCGCCTCTACCTCGAGCGCTGGCTGGAGAGGCCGCGCCACATCGAGGTGCAGCTTTTCGGCGACGCGCACGGCGCGATGATCGCGCTGGGCGAACGCGACTGCTCCATCCAGCGGCGGCATCAGAAAGTGGTCGAGGAATCCCCTTCCCCCGCGCTCAGCGATGAGAAGCGTCGCGAGCTGTGGGAGCTGGGTGTGAAAGTGGCGCGCGCGGGCGGCTACACCAACGCGGGGACCGCGGAATTCCTGATGGACCGCGAGGGGCGCTTCTACTTCCTGGAGATGAACGCGCGACTCCAGGTGGAGCATCCCGTCACCGAGATGGTGCTGGGGCTGGACCTGGTGCGCGAGCAGGTGCGCATCGCGCGGGGAGAACGCCTTTCGTTGACGCAGGAAGAGGTGCGGCCGAGCGGCGCGGCCATCGAGTTCCGCGTCTACGCCGAGGATCCCGCGGCCGGATTCCTGCCACAGGCCGGGCGCGTGCGGCGCTTGGCGCTCCCCGCCGGCCCGGGCGTTCGCGTGGACTTCGGCGTGCGCGAAGGGGGCGAGGTTCCCTTCCACTACGATCCCTTGATCGGGAAGCTGATCGTCTGGGCCGGCACGCGGGACGAAGCGGTGGCGCGGGCGCGCCGGGCCATCGCCGAGTGCATCGTGGAGGGGATTCCCACCACGCTCTCCTTCCACCGCTGGCTCCTCGACCAGGAGCCGTTCCTGGCCGGCACGTACGACACGGCGTTCCTCGCGAACCAGTTCCACGGTGTGGACCCCGCTCCGGCGGGACCCGACGAGGAAGCCGCGGCGGTGCTGGCCGCTCTGTTCGCCCACGTGGAAGCGGCGGCGCCTCGCGTGCCGCCCCGCGCGGAGGGCGTGAGCCGGTGGCGCGCAGGCGCGGCGCTCCGAACGGCGCCGCGCGGAAGGACGCGCTCGTGAAGATCCTGGTCGCGCGCGGAGCCCGCGAGCGCGAAATCGCGATCGAGCCGAGCGGAACGGGCTACGAGGTGACGGTGGACGGGCGCCGCATGCGTGTCGAGGGACGCGTGGGCGCGAGCATGCGCGTGCTCCTGGACAACCGCCCCATCGAGGCCACGGTTCGCCGCGAAGGGGCCGAGGTCATCGTGGAATTTGGAGGACGCGCGTATACGTTCCGCACGCGCGACGCGCGCGCCCCCAAGCTGGCCCGCCGCGAGCGCGGCGAGGACCTGACCCGCGGCGAGCTGCACGCCCCGATGCCGGGCCTGGTGGTCGAAGTGCTCGCCCAGATGGGAGAGCAGGTGGACGCGGGTCAGACGCTGGTGGTGGTGGAGGCGATGAAAATGCAGAACGCCTTCGCCGCGCCCCTTGCGGGAAAGATCACGCGGATCGCCGTGAAACCCGGGATGCCTGTGGAGACGGGGCAGCTTCTGGTCACGGTCACGCCGGGGGCATCCTGAGTATGGCGCTCTCCGATCTGGCGCGCCGCGCGGGGGCGCCCGGGCTGGGCCGTCCCGGCGAGCCGCCGTTTCTGCGCGGCGTCCACCCGCTCATGTACCGGGAGCGGCTTTGGACCATGCGGCAGTACGCCGGATTCGGCACCGCCGCGACGTCCAACGCGCGCTACCGCCATCTCCTCGCCCACGGCCAGACCGGCCTGTCGGTCGCCTTCGACCTCCCGACGCAGATGGGCTTCGACTCGGATCATCCGCGCGCGGCCGGCGAGGTGGGACGGGTGGGCGTGGCCATCTCGACGCTGGACGACATGGAGCGCCTGCTCGACCGGATTCCGCTCGAGCGCGTGAGCCTCTCCATGACGATCAACGCCACGGCGATGATCCTCCTCGCGCTGGTGGTGGCGACGGCGGACCGGCGCGGCGTGCCGCGCGAGAAGCTCTCGGGCACGGTGCAGAACGACGTGCTCAAGGAATACATCGCGCGCGGCACCTACATCTATCCGCCCGCGGCGTCGCTCAAGATCGCGACCGACATCTTCGAGTTCGGCGCGGACGAATTGCCGCAGTGGAACACGATCTCGGTCAGCGGCTACCACATCCGCGAGGCCGGATCGACCGCGGTGCAGGAAGTGGCGTTCACGCTGGCGAACGGACTCGCGTACGTCGGGGCCGCGGTGGACCGCGGGCTTCCGGTGGACCGCTTTGCCCCGCGGCTCTCGTTCTTTTTCAACGCGCACAACGATTTTCTGGAGGAGATCGCCAAGTTCCGCGCGGCGCGGCGGCTGTGGGCCCGGCTCATGGAAGAGCGCTTCCACCCGCGCGATCCCAATTCGCTGAAGCTGCGCTTCCACGCTCAGAC
>JBKJXM010000067.1:0-2878 GCA_046716305.1 Candidatus Eiseniibacteriota bacterium | reverse complement strand
TTCCGCGTCTTTCGCCATCCACAGGGATTTTTTGAGATGGTCCACCCGGACAACTGGCGGACGTACAACTCGCCCTCCGGACTCGGCGTGACGATCGCGCCCGCCGGCGGCATCGTGCAGGACACCGGTGGCCGGCAGCGGATCGTCTCCGCGGTCATGGTGAACCACTACGTTCCGTTCGATGGCGAGGTTGGGTCGGGCTACCGCGATCCGCAGGGGACTCTCTTCGGCCAAGGCTCTCTTGACGAAGCCACGAGCGACCTCGTTCGCCAGATCATGAGCGCCAATCCGCACCTGAAAGTGCTCTCCGGCTCTGCGCGCCGCGGCAATGTCTCGGGGCAGAAGTCGCTTTCGGTCCAGCTCACCGGAACCCCCGCCAACGGGAAGCCGGAAAAAATGACCGTATACACACGCGAGCTTCCGGACGGCCACGTGATCTATGTTCTCGCGTTGGCGCCGAGCCAGGACTACGGCGCGCTCCAACCTGCATTCGAGCGCATGGTCAGAAGCCTCACGGTGAACGATCAGGCGTCCCATGGCTGACGGCGAGCAAGGGGGATCCGAAAAGCCGTGACCGACCTGAACCCGCAAGCTAAGCAGATGGCCGACGAGTCGATGGTGCGGACGCTGGACGCGCAGGCCCGGGCCATCTGGCCGCAGGAGTCCGAGCTGATCCGCCGCTACGGGCTTCCGGACGGCATCCGCATTCTCGACGCGGGATGCGGCACGGGGGAGGGCGCTTCGAGGCTGGCCGAGATGTTTCCGCGCGCGTCGATCCTGGGCGTGGACGTTCTCGATCAGAGCCTGGACGTGGCGCGCTCACGCTACGGGCGCCTGGCGCCCCGCCTGGCGTTCGAGAACCAGAGCGTCTTCGAGCTGAAGGCGCCGGACCACACGTTCGACCTCACCGTGAATCGCCACGTCATGCATTCGATCCCGCATCCCGAGCGGGTGCTTGCCGAGCTCACGCGCGTCACCAAGCGCGGCGGCCGGCTTCATCTGATTCCCGAGGACTACGGGATGCTCCACTTCCAGCGGGGGAAGCTGGACCCGCGCGATTTCTGGCACGAGGCGGCGCCGCAATTCGGCGTGGCCACAAATACGGACCTGTTCATCGGGAGGCACGTCTTCGGGATGCTGGTGGACCTGGGCCTGGCCGACATCGCCATCGACTACGTCATCGTCGATACGATCCGCGTGCCGCGCGAGACGTTCGCCGCCATCATCGAGGCGTGGCGCGACGGCTACGTCGAGCCCACCGCCGAATACACGCGCTTCACGCGGGAGGAGGCGAAGGCGTACTTCGACCAGATGATCGCGAACATCAAAGACCCGCACGCCTACGCCGCGTGGATGGTGCCGGTGGTCAGCGCCCGCATTCCGTAAGCGTCGCCATCCCCGCGGTGGCGGCACGGCCGCGGAACTTGACTGGGCTAGGTTCCGAGAATCTGCCGCAGCGCCTCTTTCGCGTTCTCTACGCGAACGGTGTGGTCACCTTCCTTCCACAACACCTTGCCATCGGTGGTCCGGATCACGAGTCCATGTGATTTGAAGCCCAGGTTCTTGACCTCCTCGCGAGCTTCGGGCTCGGAGGCGTCGACGTTGCGCGCGGTCACCTTGCCCGGGAAGTCCTGCTCGAGCCCGCTCACGGCGGGCTTCAACTTCGCGCAGACCCTTCAGCCGGGCAGGTAGTAGTAGGTCACCACCGCGGCATCGGCCTTGGCTGCCGGCGCCGCCGCGCGGCTGTTGTCGGCGCTTCCGCGAGCGGCTTCATCGTTCCCTCCGCTCCCGCAACCGATCGCCGATCCGATCGCGAGCATCGTCGCCAGAGAGAGAGCCGCCGTCACGCTGGGTCTTCGTACGCTCATCGCGCGCTCCTTTCGAGGTACTTGGGCGTAAGGGGCCCCCGTAGAGGTACGCGGGCGAGCCAGTAGCGCCGGGAGCGGATTCTACGCTGTTCGGGTATCCCGGCGAAAGCGAGGCGGCGCACGGGCATAAACGGCTAGCAAGCCACGCACAGGGCATGGAGCTTGCTAAAGCAGAAAGCGAGCGTAGCATCTGGTTTGCGTAGCCGGCCCGAGCGGCTGGTTCTTGGGGGGTCCATCTCATGGCAAAGACGAAGAAAGAGAAGAAGGAAGTCTCGCGCGCGAAGATGGTGGCCAAGCTCGCCGCGCGCGGGAACGAAAAGGTTGTGGCCAAACTTGCCACACACGGGAACAAGAACGGCGACGACCCGCAAGACCACGCCGTACCCGATAAAAAGGTAAAGAAGAAGGTCTACGAAAAGGAGTTGGCCCGGCTCCAGGTCGAGCTGGTGAAACTCCAAGAGTACGTTCGAGTAAAGGGCCTCAAGGTCGCCATTCTCTTCGAGGGACGTGACGCCGCCGGGAAGGGCGGGGTCATCAAGCGGATCACGCAACGGCTCAATCCCCGGACGGCCAGGGTGGTGGCGCTCGGCACCCCGACGGAGCGGCAGAAGTCCCAGTGGTACTTCCAGCGTTACGCGGCGGAGCTCCCCGCGGGAGGCGAGATCGTGCTGTTCGACCGGAGCTGGTACAACCGGGCCGGGGTCGAGCGGGTAATGGGATTTTGCACCGAGAAGGAGTATCTCGAGTTCATGCGATCCTGCCCCGAGTTCGAGGACATGCTCGTCCGGTCGGGGATCGTCCTCCTCAAGTACTGGTTCTCGGTCAGCGACGAGGAGCAGGAGATCCGGTTCCAGAAGCGCATCAACGACCCGACGAAGCGTTGGAAGCTGAGCCCCATGGACCTGGAGTCGCGAGCCCGCTGGGTGGACTACTAGCCGGCCAACGACGCCAAGCAGGCGGCCACCCACCTGAAGGTGGCGCCCAGGGGGATCTGTCTCTTATAAACATCA
>JBKJXM010000066.1:0-3674 GCA_046716305.1 Candidatus Eiseniibacteriota bacterium | reverse complement strand
ACCGCGGCCATGCTCGCGATCGCGCCCGAGCAGGTGTTCGCCGACCGGTGGGATCCGTCGCTCGCCTTCGAGCACCGGGATTCCCTGGTCGCGTTCCCCGAGCCGGGCTCGCTCATTTTCTACGGCGGGAAGCGGAGCGACCCCGTCCTGAACGCGAAGAAGGCGCGCGACTACTGGACGCGCGTGGTGGAGCACGTGGGGGAGGTGCTGGAGGACCTGGCCATGCGCTGGGAGCGCGAGGGGTATCCCGCCCCGCGGGCCCGGCGGAGCGCGCAGGAGTCCGCGGCCAGCGGGGCCAACGGCCACGGCGCGCACCCCCCGCGGCGGCGGCGGAAGTAGGGCAGAAGTGCCGAGGCATTCATGACGCGCGACATGGTTCTCGACGACGATCAGATGTGCTTCTGCTGCGGATCGAAGAATCCGATCGGTCTGAAGCTGACCTTCGAGCCCACGCCGGAGGGACGCCTGCGCACGATTTGGCGTCCCCGGAAGGAGCATCAGGGCTTCAAGGACATCGTCCACGGCGGTCTGGTCGCGACGGTGCTCGACGAAGTGATGATTCGCATGCTCTACCACCGCGGCATCGAGGCGGTCACCGGGACGCTGGATACCAAGCTGATGAAGCCTCTCCGCTGGGGACGCGACTACCGATTCGAGGCGTGGCTGGTCCAGGACCGAGGACGCGCCGTGCTCACCGAGGCCGAGGCGTTCGACGCGGAGGGCGGGGAGCGCGTGGCCCGGGGGAAGGCAACCTGCGTTCGCGTGTGACGGGATGGGCCGTCGCGGCCGCGGCTGCCGCCATCGCGGTGAGCGGTATCGCGGGCGGCGGATGCACGGCCAAGTCCAAGCATCCGGAGCACGCGGTTCTCCCCGGGTGGGCCGGTGACGAGTTCCGCCGCCTCGGACTCGAGGAGCGCCTGGAGATCCACGAGAAGATCGCGCCCGCGTTCCAGCTCGGTGACTTCGACGGCGACGGTCAGCTCGACGTCGCGACCCTGGTGCGCGATCGGAGCAGCGGGAAGGTGGGCGTCGTGATCCTCCACCGCGCGGGCGGCGGCCACGTTCTGGGAGCGGGACGGCCGTTCGGGAACGGCGGGGACGATTGGAATTGGCTCGGTAGCTGGAGGGTAGTCCCCGGGGAGCAGGTGCCGGGCGGCGTCGCGTCGGGTAAAAGCGTGCTGCTCGTCGAGAAGCCGGAATCGGCCGGGGGACTCGTCTACTGGAACGGATCGGAGTACGTATGGGTGCAATGGGGCGATTGATCGTGGGCGGTGTCCTTCTGGGAGCGCTCGTCGCCGGCGGGTGCCTGTTCGACGAGAGCGGCGAGTCCGGCGACCGACCGCCGGGCTTCTCCATGGATCAGCTCCGCGCTGCCCCGGAGACGCTCCGGGTCGAGGGGAGAGCGGTCACGGCGCGCGCCGAGCTGTGGCGGAATTTCATGCCGAGCGTTCCGCCCAGCGGCACTCCGTTGATGGGCGTCGTGGATCTGGTCCCCGCCGACACAGCAGCCGGCCTGCCGGCGTTCAGCGAGGCCTACGTGTGGGTTCTCAACGGATCGCGCGCGTGGGCTTCGACCCTCGCGCACCAGGGGCCGGGTGCTTCCCCCAAGAGCGAGCGTTACAGCTTCAGGGGCGGGCCCGAGTGGGGCGTGGGCACCTCGGTCGAAGTGGTCGTGGGGCTCCGCACTAAACCGGATCACATCGATCTCGTGCACGCCGGAAAGGTCCCGATCAACCGGGTGGACTAGCGAAGCCATTCTACGCCTGTCGAAGGCGCTGACTCCGTCCGCCGAGAAACCCTAGGGCGCGGCCTTCGGCGTTGGAGAAGCGGCGGGAGTCGGCGCCGCGGCTCGACCCGGCGCTTCCTTCACGTACTTCGCGAACCAATTCATCATCTCCCACAGCGCGTGCTCGATCGATTCCTTGGCCTGGTAGCCGTGGGACTCGAGCGGGAGCATAACAAGCCGCGCGGTCCCTCCGGTGCCCGCCACAGCCCGATACAAAAGGTCCGACTGGAGCGGCACGGTACCGGGGTTCGCGTCCTCCTCGCCGTGAATCAACAAGAGCGGCTCGTTGATCCGGTCCGCGTGGAGCATGGGGGAGAGCCGGATGTAGGACTCCGGCGCCTCGAAATACGTGCGCCGCTCCCCCTGGAAGCCAAAGGGGCGGATCGTGTGGTTGTAGGCGCCGCTGCGCGCGATCCCGGCACGGAACAGGTCCGAGTGCGCGAGCAAGTTCGCCGTCATGAACCCGCCGTGGCTGTGCCCCCCGACTCCAACCCTGTTCCGGTCCGTCACGCCCATCTCGACCGCCTTGTCGATCGCGGCCTTCGCGTCGGAGACGATCTGATCGAGGTAGGTGTTGTACACGCTGTCGGGGTGGCCGATCACCGGCATCGCCACGTTGTCGAGCACGGCGTAGCCGTCGAATAGGAAGAAGAGTGGGGACGCGGCGTTGATCGTCACGAAGCGCCGCTCGGAGCCCGACACCTGTCCGGCGGTGCCCGCGTCGGAGTATTCCAGCGGATAGGCCCAGAGCACCGTGGGGAGCCGGGTCCCCGCCTTGTAGCCGGGCGGCAAATAGAGCGTGAATGAGAGCGGCGTCCCGTCTGCCCGCTTGTACGTCACGATGCGCTTGGTGATGGCGCGTAGCTGTGGCGTGGGGTCGGAGAAACGCGTCACAGCCAGCGCGGTTGACGCCCACTGCGCGTCTCCGGCGGCTGCCGCCGACGGCTTCACGAGCGTGCGCACGTAGAAGTTCGGCGGCTCCTGCGGACCCTCGCGCCGCGTCAGGAACCGGTTTCGCTCCGGACCGTATCCGAGCCACCCCGCGAAAGACTCGTAGCCAGCCTGGTCGCTTCGGAAGAGCCGCTCCGCCCGCAGTGTGCGGAGGTTGAATCGATCGAGGAATGGGCGGTCTCCGGAGGGCGACGAGCCGGGACCCGCGAGGTAGATCCACTCGCCGTCGCGGTCGAGCACGGCATAGCTGTTCCCGAGCTGCCGGTAGAGCGGGTTTCCGGGGTTCTTGTACTTCTCGTTATCGCTCAGATCCCAGATGACCCGCGGCTCCACGCCCGGCGCCATGACATCGACCGCGTAGGTCTTCGACCACCGCCGCTCACGGTCCCACTCATCGATGAGGGCCAGACCCGACGAGTCGGTCCACGCGATACCGCTGAAACGCTCCTTCAGCCGGAGCACCTCCGCGGCTTTGTCCGAGAACGGAGCCGCCCACGTGAGAATTCGATCGCGGTGCGGAACCTTCGCCGACGGATCCCCGCCATCCAGCGCCTCGACGTAGACGAGCGTGGCGGGCGCGGTCGGCCTCCAGCCGTAGTGGCGCGGACCGGTGGGCTCTCCGTGGATGGGAATCTGGTCCGCGAGCGGCAGGCTCGCGAGCGTCCGCTCCAGGTGACCGGACCGGTCCCAGATCTCCACCTCGCGCGGAAAGCGGTAGAAGGGATGGAGATGCGAGTAGGGGCGGTGGATGCGCTCCACGATGAAGTGTGCGCCGTCGGGTGAGGGGATGACCGAGCCGTACAGGTCCGGCTTGAGGAACGGCGTGATCGCGCCGGTGCCCGCATCCACGAACGCGAACGAGGAGGTCATGTAGTAGTCGAACAGCTCCTCGTCATGCGCGTTCTCGAGCACGTCGCGGCGCTCGTACGTGCTTCCG
>JBKJXM010000065.1:0-3592 GCA_046716305.1 Candidatus Eiseniibacteriota bacterium | reverse complement strand
CCCGTATTCGGGAAGCTGTTTTTGGAGACCGAGTGCCGCCCCGAGACCGCGTCTCTTCTCTGCGGGCGGAGACCTCGGTCGGCCGAGGATCCGCGGCCGTGGGCCATCCACGTGCTCAGTCTCGAGGGGCGCACGCACAGCGCGGTCGAATGGGAAACCGATCGCGCCCGCTTCCTCGGGCGCGGACGCGGGCCCGAGGACCCGATCGCGCTCGACGGCCGCCCCCTGTCGGGCACCACCGGCGCCACGCTCGATCCGATCCTGAGCCTCCGGCAGCGCGTCCGGCTCGCGCCGGGCGGATTCGCGCGGATGGCCTTCGCGACAGGAATGGCGCTGGACCGCGACGCCGCCATCGCGCTCTGCATGAAGTACGCGGACCCGACCTCGGCGCCGCGCACCTTCGCGCTCGCCGCGACCCAGCTGTCCATCTCACTCCGCCACCTCGGCATCGCCGTCGAGGAGGCGCAGCTCTACGAGCGCCTGGCCTCCCGCGTCCTCTACACCGACCGCTCGCTGGCCGCGGACCCCGCGACCCTCGCGAAGAACACCCTCGGTCAATCGGGACTCTGGAGCCACGGGGTCTCCGGCGACCTGCCGATCCTGCTCGTCCGCGTGCTCGAGCATGACGACCTGGCGCTGGTGCGGCAGGTGCTTCGCGCCCAGGACTACTGGCGGTTGAAGGGGCTGGTCGTGGACGTGGTGATCGTGAACGAGCACCCGATCGGCTACCGGAACGAGATGCAGGAGCAGTTGAACATGCTGATCGAGGGAGGACCGTGGGGTGCGTGGAAGGACAAGCCCGGCGGCGCGTTTTTATTGGCGGGCGATGGCATGAGCGAGGCCGACCGCATTCTTTTGTCGGCGGTGGCGCGCGCCGAGCTTCGCGGCGACCGCGGCAGCCTGGAGGACCAGCTCGACCGCCCGTACGCCGATACGGAATTGTCCTACCCGGTCGCGCCTCCCGCGCTGCCGGTGCCGGGGGCGCCCGGCGTGCCCGGCGAGGCTGGGGCCGTGCCGCCCGAGGAGCCGGTGATCCCGGCGGACATCGAAATCCCGGAGCTGGCGTTATGGAACGGGCGCGGCGGGTTCACCCGGAACGGGTCCGAGTACGCCATCGTCCTGGATGGCGACGACGAGACGCCGCTGCCGTGGGCGAACGTGCTGGCCAATCCGAGATTCGGGTCCGTGGTGTCCGCCGCCGGGCCTTCGTACACGTGGTCCGAGAACAGCCGGGAGAACCGTCTGACTCCATTCGCCAACGATCCGTTGACCGAGGCGGCGGGCGAAGCGCTCTATCTGCGCGACGACGAAACCGGCTTCGCGTGGGGGGCGACGCCAGGACCGATGCGTCGTGGCCCGGGTGGAGGGCGATGGCTGGTGCGCCACGGGGCCGGCGTCACGCGCTACGTACACCGCGGGCGCGGAATCCGCCAGGAGCTGGCGCTCTACGCGCACCGATCAGATCCGCTCCGGTTCGCGCTCCTCACGCTGGCGAACGAGACCGACAAGCCGCGCCGGATCAGCGCCTTCTGCTACAACGAGTGGCGGCTCTCTTCGCCGCGGGAGGGGGAGCAGGTCCACGTGCGGACCGAGCTGGACGCCGGCACGTCGGCGCTCCTGGCCGAGAATCCTTATAACCAGGACTTCCGCGGACGCGTGGCCTTCGCGTATACCAGCGCCCTCACCTCCGCCACCGGCGACCGGCTCGAGTTCCTGGGCAGGAACGGCTCGATGACCCGGCCGGCCGCGCTGGTGCGCCCGACGCTTTCGAACACGTTCGGCGCGGGGCTCGACCCCTGCGCCGCGCTCCATGTCGCGTTCGAGCTGATGCCGGGGGAGACACGCCAGGTTGTCTTTTTGCTCGGGCAGGGCGCGGACCGGGAGGCGGCCCTGGGTCTGGTGCGGCAGCACGGATCCGTTCCCTCCGCGCTCACTGCGCTTGAGGACGTGGAGCAGCACTGGGACGGGCTCCTGGGCTCGGTCGAGATCCACACGCCCGACGACTCGTTCGACCTCTTGATGAACCGCTGGCTCTTGTATGAGTCGCTGTCCAGCCGGCTGTGGGCGCGTACGGCCTACTACCAGCCCGGCGGCGCCTACGGCTTCCGCGACCAGATCCAGGACGTCATGGCGCTCCCGTTCGCCGCGCCCGGCCTCTACCGCGAGCACCTGCTGCGGGCCGCGAGCCGGCAGTTCACCGAGGGGGACGTGCAGCACTGGTGGCACGAGAGCACCGGCGCCGGTGTGCGGACCCGCTGCTCCGATGATCTCTTGTGGCTCCCGTTCGCCGTCGCGCGCTACGTCGAGACGACGGGGGATCGCGCCATCTTGGGAGAGCGCGTGCCGTTCCTGTCGGCCCCGCCGCTGGCCGAGGGAGAGTGGGAAGCCTTTGGCCGGCCAGACGTGGCGGGGGAGACGGCGTCGCTCTACGAGCATTGCCTCCGCGCCATCGACCGGAGCCTGACCGCCGGGCCCCATGGGCTCCCCCTGATCGGGAGCGGAGACTGGAACGACGGGATGAATCGCGTGGGCCGCGAGGGTCACGGCGAGAGCGTCTGGCTGGCGTGGTTCCAGTCGAAGATCTTGAAAAGCTACGCCGAGCTGGCCGATCAGCACGCGGACCCGCGTCGCGCCGCGCGCTATCGGAGCGACTTGGCCCGCCTCGCCGTCGTGCTCGAGCAGGCGTGGGATGGAAACTGGTACCGGCGTGCCTACTTTGACAACGGCACGCCCCTCGGCTCGGCGCAGAACGAGGAGTGCCGCATCGACTCCATCGCCCAGTCGTGGGCGGTGCTCTCCGGCGCCGCGCCCCCCGGCCGCGCCGAGCGCGCGATGGACTCGGTGCGGAGCCAGTTGGTCCGGCGGGACGCGCGCGTGATTCTATTGTTGACCCCGCCGTTCGACACGTCGTCCCTCGACCCCGGATACATCAAAGGCTACATCCCAGGCGTTCGCGAAAACGGCGGCCAGTACACGCACGCCGGCATCTGGGTCGTCATGGCCGTGGCCGCGCTCGGAAGCGGGGACGAAGCCGTGGAGCTGTTCCATCTGTTGAACCCCATCAACCACACGCGCACGCCGGCCGACGTGGATCGCTACAAGGTGGAGCCCTACGTGGTCGCGGCCGACGTCTACACCCACCACATGCACGTGGGGAGAGGCGGATGGACGTGGTACACCGGTTCGGCAAGCTGGATGTACCGCGCGGGGCTGGAGTCCATCCTGGGGATTGAGCGGCGCGGCGGGGCGCTCGCGCTGAATCCGTGCATTCCGTTCTCGTGGCCAGGGTATTCGGTCGTGGTGCGGTTTGGGTCGGCGCGGTACGAGATCACCGTGGAGAATCCCGAGCACCGCTGCAGCGGGATCGCGCTGGCGGAGGTGGACGGGGAGCCGGTGCATCCCGGGGCGATTCCCATGGTGGATGACGGGATGACGCACAAGGTGCGGGCGGTGATTGGCGAGCGGGTTGCGGCCGCAAGGCCGGTAGGGTAAGATGTTCCGCTCCGGTCCGCTGGGGGCTTATTGGTAAGCTGTTGACGGGCAGGGACTTAGATAATTCCTGAGTAGCTCAATGGTAGAGCATCCGGCTGTT
>JBKJXM010000064.1:0-15160 GCA_046716305.1 Candidatus Eiseniibacteriota bacterium | reverse complement strand
CGCGTGGGCAGGCCGAGCCGCGCGATGAGCGCTTCCACGTCCTGGGCGGCAACCGGATCGAGCCCCGCGTGAAGGACGCTCAGCCGGAGCGCGGCGGCCATGCCGATCGCGACCGCTTCCCCGTGCTGGTAGACGCCGTAGCCGTACGCCGCCTCCAGCGCGTGCCCGACGGTGTGCCCAAAGTTCAGCTCGCGCCGCAGTCCCCGGTCCCGCTCGTCCTGCTCGACGTACCACGCCTTCGAGGCCGCGCAGGCGCGGATGAGAGGAGGCAGCGCCCGGATCGCCGCCGGCCGATCCAGCGCGGCCAGGGCCTCGAGCCTCGGAAGCAGGACGCGGCGGCGGATCACGCCCATCTTCACGACCTCGGCGAGCCCGGACCGGAACGCGCGGGTGGAAAGCGTCGCGAGCGCGTCGGGATCGGCGAAGACGCCCCTCGGATGATGGAAGGCGCCGAGAAGATTCTTGCCCGACTCGAGATTCACGCCCACCTTGCCGCCGATAGCAGCGTCGGCCTGCGCGAGAAGCGTGGTGGGAAGGACGACCCACGGAACACCGCGAAGGAACGCAGAGGCCGCGAACCCCGCGACGTCCGAGACCACGCCTCCGCCCAGCGCGACGACGAGCGTCTCGCGCCCCAGGCCGGCGCGCGCCCAGCGCTCCGCGAGGGCACGCACCGAAGCGACGCTCTTCGAGCGCTCCCCCGGGACGAGCGCCGTCCGGACCACGCGCAGGCCCGCCCTCTGGAGCGACGACTCGACGCGCGGCGCATAGAGGCGCGCGACGGTGCGGTCGGTGACGAGCGCGACGGATCGGCCCGCCGCGAACGGGCGAACCAGGGTTCCCGCGCGGGCGAGGAGCCCGCGCTCCACGCGAACCGGATAGCTCTCGGCGCGAGAGCGCACGCGGACGCGGATCACGGCCTGGAGATGCGGTAGGGATCGAATGGCTGCGGGGACATTCGGGCCGCAGGCTAGCACACGGGGCCCGAGCGGCCCCGCAAAAATCAGCGGGGCTGGGGCTCCGTCGTGCCGTCCGGCGCGGGGGTCGTGGAGTCGCCGGCGGACGAGTTCAAAGCGCGGAGACGCTCCTCGAGGGCTTGCTGCTCCGCCTTCAGCTTCGAGAGGTGCTCGCGCATCGTGCGACGCTCGGCATCGGTCGGCTCGCGCGAAGAGGAGGAACGGGCGCTCTCCGACGCGGAGACGCTCGATCCCAGCACGACCCGCATCGGGATGATCTCCTGGTCGCGGAGGAGCGTGAGCTGCGCGTCGTCCCCCGGCCGCATCGCGGCGACCATGCTGACCAGCACGTCGGGCGTCCGGACCTCCTCGCCGTCGAAGGCGAGAATCCGGTCGCCGCTCTTGATGCCGGCCAACGCGGCCGGTCCCCCCTGGATCACCGACTCGACCCGCACGCCCAGCGTGTCCGCCGCGCTCGCGGGACCGCGCTTCAGCCGGATGCCCAGGTAGCCGCGGCGGACCGAGCCGTGCTCCACGAGATCGGCGACGATCCGGTCCACCTGGTCGACGGGCACCGCCAAGAGCACCGCGCCGGGCGCGTTGCCCGCGACTCCGTTCGGCCTCGCGAGGCCGGGCGCCTCGGCCGGGGCCTGCATGCCGCGGCCGACGATCAAGGCGACCCACTCGCCGTCCTCGTTCACCACGGCGCCGCCCGCCAGTCCGGGGTAGCCGGGCGCGTCGATCTCGAGCACCTCTCCGGAATACGGGAAATCCACCCGCTCGCCGCGCCCGACGATCTGGCCCAGGGCGGCCTGCGGCCGCGTGATCGAGACGTTCGACAGGACCGCTACCCAGGTCCCGACCGCGAGCGACTGCGGCGCGGCGCGGCGCAGCGAGTGGAGCACCGGCTCGTCCAGCCGGAAGACGGCCAGGTTCGACTGCCGGTCGACACCGCGCAACTGTGCGCTCCGCTCGACGCGCTCGCCCAGGAGCACGCGTACGCTTCCGTCAGGGAAGGCGAGGCTGGCCGTGGTGACGAAGTCGCGCGCGTTCACGGCGACGCCAGTGCCGATGAGGCGCTTCTGCTTCCCCGTGTTGGGGGGGGCGCTGGGCAACCGGGGAACGGCGACGACGGTGAGAAGGCTCGCGTGGAGCGAGTCGAGGACCCCGAGAAAGGAGCCCGAGTCGGGACGGAGCGGGCTGGGCGCGGGAGCGGCCTCGACGGTCGCCCCCCCCATGTCTGCCATGAGGAGTGCCACGAGGAGCGCCGCACCGGCCGCCCGGAGGCGGGTCGGCATGGTTGTCATCGGGGTCCGGAGACCCAGATCTTCGTCAGAAGACGATGTACACGTCATCGGAGGGACGACCCGTGACGGGTACGATCGAAGTCCGATCCGAGCCGTTGGTGCGGTTCAGATAGAACTGATCCAGGATGTATTCGTCCTGATAGGGCGCGCCGTTCACGCGCGCGGAGTCGGCCGATTCCGTTCCGGTGGAAGCGGTGCGCACGGCCTGCTCGCTTCGCGTGCGCGTGGAAGAGCGCTCGGTCCGGGGGGCCTCCGCGATCGTCTCGCTCCCCGCGGGGAGCGACGGCGTGGTGGAGATGGGGCCGATGTCGGCCAAGTTGGAGCCGCCCGACGCCGGCGTGTCCGTCGTCGCGGCCGGAGACGGCGCGCGGCCGGCGACCATGGGATTCTGAGAAGGATTCACCATGACGAACGCGATCCACGCCACGCATGCCGCGGCTCCGGCGAGGAACGCCGGACGCAGGCGGGCGGGAGCAAACCACTCCGAGAGCCATTCGACGATCGTCGGACGGAGGGCTTCGCCGGTGCGAATGCGGTCCATCACGTCCTCTTCGAAGTGAGGACCCGGCTCGTACGCCGGCAGCGCCCCCATGAGCTCGACGGTCGCACGCAGCTCCTCGACGGACGCCGAACAGCGGCGGCACTCGGCCAGATGGGATTCGAGCGTGTGGCGCTCTCTCTGGCTCAGTTCATCCTCGACAAAGGAAGAGAAGAGAGCTTCGGCGGACCGGCAGTTCATACATCCTCCAGTTTCAGAAAGGGCTTGAGCCGCTCTTTCAGCATCAGTCGCGCGCGGTTGATCCGCGATCGCACGGTCCCGCCCGGGATGCGGAGGATCTCGCCCACCTCTTCGTAGCTGAGACCTTCCACGTCCCGGAGAACGACCGCCTCGCGATAGCGCGGGGGGATTTTCAGAAGCGCGTCCGCGACCTTCTGCTGAATTTCACGCGCGTTCAGATCCTGGTCAGGCAGCGGCTTCCAGTCGGGGAACGGAAGCCCCTGACCGCCGGATTCCTCGTCCATCGCGTCCAGGCTGTACGTGCCGCGATGCCGGACCCGGCTTCGGATTTCGTTTTTCGTCAGATTCACGGCGATCGTGAATATCCAGGTAGAGAATTTTCCGCTCTTCCGATACCGCTCGCGATTCCGGAAAACGCGCAGGAAAACCTCCTGGGCGATCTCCTCGGCACGGTCCCGATCGTTGATGAAGCGGCACACCAGATTCATGATGCGGGTCCGATACCGCTGCACGAGCGTGCGGAAGGCCGCCTCGGAGCCTTGGGCACACCGCTCCATGACGTCTTCATCACTCAGCTCGGCCAGCGGATCGAGCTTTTTCAAGCGCAAGGGCTCAATGGGCATAGGGGGCTCCGGTCTACGCAGGGGTACCCCGTCACGGCGCGGCAGGTTCCTGGATTCCCGGAGGTTAGCGGCCCTGGAAGAGCGTGAGGCCGGCGGGCGGGCGGGAGCGGCTGCCCCGGGCTTTCGAGGCCGCGTCGCGGGCCTCGGAATCCAGCCGGAGACTGCGACAAACCTTTACCAACGCGACGTTTGCTTCGTGAACCGTCTCGGGGCAGGAAGCGGCGGAGCGGAGTGCTTCGCGCGCCAGCTCCAGATGGCGCCGGGCCGCCCGGAGCTGTCCCAGAAGGAGCAGGGCGCGGCCGTTCTTGGAGTTCAGCCGGACCGCGCGCTCCAGGGTGGCGAGGGCCGCCTCCCCGCGTCCATGGGCCAGCTCCGCGGACGCCAGAAAGTAGAGGCACTCGGAGGTCTCCTTCCCCAGCGCACGCATCCGTTCGAAGGCCCACTGGGCGACCAACGAGTCCCCGAGGAGGCTGGCGGTCGAGCCCAAGTGCTCGAAGACCGATGGGCTGGAGACGCCTCGGGATGTGGCCTCTCGGATGAGCGCAACCGCCTCGTCCGGATGGCCGAGCAAAGAGTAGCACAGGCTTGCGACCAGGACCTGGCGGGGCGTCTCGAGACGTGCCGCGCGCGCCCGCTCGAGTGTCTCGACGCCGCGGCCGCGTTCCCCGACGCGGATCTCGAGGTAGGCGACGACGAGCGATTCCTCGCGCGCGAGGGTCCGTCCGGGAGCGAACTGGCGGTAGCAGTCGAGCGCCTTCCGATCGTCGCCCAGCGCAACGTACGCGCGCGCGCGCACCGGCAGCGCGATGGGATCGCGCTTCAGCGGGCGCACCGTTTCGAGGGCCGCGCGGTAGTACCCCTCGCGCACCAGCACGTGGCCCGTCTCCGCGCGCAGGTCGGACGCGGACATCGCGCCGCCCGTGACCGCCCACTCCAGTAATCGCTTGAACCCTTCCTGCCGGCCGGTCCTCCTCAAGAAAGCGCCGTACGCCGCGATGTCGGTGGGACGCGCCGCCGGCTGGAGAGCGATCGCGCGGAGGAGCGTCTCCTCGAGGAGCTGATCGTCCTGCCGCCGCGCCAGCGTGATCCCCAGCCGGAGCACGCGCGGATCGTCGGGACGGAAATCGAGGGCGATCCGGAGCGCCTGCGACGCCTCGACCAGGCGCCCGTCCTCGAGGGCCAGGCCCAGGATTCCGGTCGCGATCCAGGCGAAGTCGGGGAGCAGCTCGTCGGTGCGCTTCAGATCGGCGATCGCCGCGTCGTAGCGGCGCGAGAGCTCGTGCGCCAGGGCGCGGAGCGCGTACGCCTCGGGAGGTGCGCCGAGCTGGCGGAGCGGCGGCGTGAGCACCTGGGCGGCGACGTCGCTCTCCCCGCCCCGGAGATGCATCCGGGCGACGAGCATCGCGGCATCCAGGTTCACGCTGTCCCGCGCGAGCGCGCGCTCCCCCCAGGAGAGCGCTTCCGCATCGTCCCCGACCGCCTCGTGGAGCCTGGCGGCGCGGGCGTATCCATATGCGTTCCACGGGTCGGCGGCCGCGAGCGACTCCGCCCAGGCGATGGCGGCGGGGGCGTCCCCTGCCGCCTCCGCGAGCGCGGAGCGCGTGAGCATGCCGAGCAGGGCGTGGTCGTGCGAGTTGTCGGTGAAGTTCGCGGCGCGGGCGGGGTACGCAAAGGCGAATGCGGCAGTAAGGAATGCGAGAACTGGAGCGCGAAGCTGGGCGGTCAACACGAGATCGTCTCTCCCTAAAATAGGACGAGGAAGGCCGGACAGCCTTCCTCCCCTCTCGAGACGATGTGTGGATTATAGCAATTCAGGGTACTGCACGCAACCTCGCATTCTGCCGCGAGCTGAGGCTACACCCGCAACCCGGCGCTCCGCCGAGGGCTAGGGTGCCGCCCGCAACCGGCGCGCGGTGTAAGTACCCCCGTGCCCCGTGTCCGTGCCCTCATCCGACGGGCGCGGGGCGTCCGGCACCACCGGCGCTTCGCCCCGGGACGGCTCCGGGTCGCGCGGCGGATACTCCCGGCGAGGCGATTCCCGGTCTCGTGACGACTGGCGATTGCGTCGCGGGTATTCGCGGTCGGACTGCGACTCCCGGGCGCGAGGCGACTCCGGCTCCGGGTCGTGTGACGGCTCCCGGTCGCGCCGCGGATACTCCCGGTCGTGCGACGGCTCACGATCCCGCGACGACTCCCGGTCGCGGGGCGGGTATTCCCGGTCGCGGCTGGGGCTGGAATCCCGGACCGGCTCGACGACGCGTTCCGAGTCCCGCTCCCGCGGCTCACGGTCGCGATGCCGCTCGCGCCGCTGCCGATGCTCCCCGCTGCGCCGGCCCGCTTGCGGCTCGCCGGCGGCCGAAGCCACCTCCGGAGCCGCCGCTCCCCCTTCCCGACCTCGTCCGTTCCGCCGGCCGCGTCCGCCGCGGCGCCGGCGGCGCTTGGCGTCCGCGCCCGCGTTCGCGCCTGCCCCTTCTTCCGCCGCCGTTTCCTTGTCCGGCCGCGCCAGCTTCTCGAAGTGGAAGAGCGCGTCGCGCGCCGCCTCCTGCTCGGCTTCCTTCTTGTTGCTGCCGTGTCCGCGGCCGAAGGTCTTCCCGCTCACCACCACCTCGACGGTGAACATCTTCTGGTGGTCGGGGCCGTATTCGCTGGAGATGCGGTACTGCGGATGGGTCTTGAACTCTCCCTGCACGTATTCCTGGAGCATGCTCTTGTAGTTGGCGAGGTTTGCGTCGCTCAGGATCACGTTCACTTCTCGGAGGAGAAGCCGCTCCGTGATCTTTCGCGCCACCTCGATACCACCGTCCAGGTACATCGCCCCGATGATCCCTTCCAGCGTGTCCGCCAGGATCGAAGCGCGGCCCCGCCCCCCCGAGCCCGTTTCGGCGTCGGAGAGAAGGACGTAGTGGCCGATGCCGAGCTGATTCGCGGCCCGCGACAGGATGACGCGGCTGACGAGGAGGGACTTCATCTTCGTCAGCTCCCCTTCGCGCAGCTTGGTGAATTTCTTGTAGAGGAACTCGTTCACCACGAGCCCGACCACCGAGTCGCCGAGAAATTCCATGCGCTCGTTGGACTCGCCGCTGCGCCCCGGAGTGGCGTGGAGATACGACCTGTGGGTCATCGCCTGGCGCGCGAGCGCCGGGTCTTTGAACTCGTAATGAAGAATCCGTTCCAGCCCCCGCAGATCGAAGTCACGATCGCGGCCGGCGCGAACCGGAGGCTTCTTTGCGTCCAGTCCGAACAGCTTTCGAATGAATTTCACGTGTATCGGAGCCTTGGGGCCCCGCCTTATGCCACGACCCTCGACAGCGCCAGGGTGACGTTATGCCCACCAAAACCCAGAGAATTACTCAGGGCGGACTGCAGCTCGACCGGGCGTGCAGTGTTGGGGACGTAGTCGAGGTCACAGTCGGGATCGGGATGCTCGTAGTTGATCGTGGGCGGTAGCGTCTGGCGCATGAGGGCGAGGACGCAAATGATCGTCTCCAACCCCCCCGCCGCGCCGAGAAGATGGCCGGTCATCGACTTTGTCGAGCTGATCGCCAGCTTCTTCGCTTGCTCCCCGAACACCGACTTGATGGCTTGTGTTTCCGACTTATCGTTGAGTGGCGTGGAGGTGCCGTGGGCGTTCATGTAGCCGAACGACTCCAGGGACAAACCCGAGTCGCAGACGGCCGCCCTCATGGCCCGCGCCGCACCCTCACCCTCGGGGGCGGGCGCGGTCATGTGATAGGCATCTCCCGTTGCGCCATAACCGACGATCTCCGCCAGAGCGGTCGCGCCGCGCTTCTTCGCATGCTCGTAATCCTCGAGCACGAGAATTCCAGCGCCTTCCCCCATCACGAAACCATCTCGCTCGGAGTCGAAGGGGCGCGAAGCCCGGGTCGGATCGTCGTTGCGCGTGGACATCGCCTTCATGGAACAGAACCCCGCGAACGCGACTGGGGTAATGGGAGCTTCGCTTCCTCCCGTGATCATCACGTCCGCTTCGCCTCGCTGGATGATCCGGTAGGCGTCCCCGACCGCGTGCGCGCCCGAGGAGCAGGCGGACACCGTGCAGTAGTTGGGGCCCTTGGCGCCGAGTTGAATCGACACCATGCCCGACGCCATGTCCGAGATCATCATGGGAATGAAGAAGGGGCTCACGCGGGAGGGACCCTTCTCCATGAGGTTCCTGTGCTGGTCCTCGAAGGTGGCGATCCCCCCGATTCCCGAGCCGATCACCACGCCGTAGCGCGTGGGATCGACGTTGCCGTTCGCGATCTTCGCCTGGGCGGCGGCCTTGCTGCTGGCCGCGATGGCGTACTGAACGAAGGGGTCCGCCCGGCGCGCGTCCTTCCGGTCCATGTAGTCCTCGGCCCGGAAGTCCTTTACCTCGCCCGCGAATCGCGTGTCGTATTCCTTGATGTCGAAGCGCGTGACGGGGCCGATCCCCGACTCGCCCGCCAGGAGCCGCTTCCAGAAGTCCTCGAGATCCGATCCGAGCGGGGAAATGATCCCCATGCCCGTGACCACCACTCGGCGCGACTCCACCGCACGACGCACCATTCGTTCTGTTCCGCTCCCTTCCGCTGATTGCTACCCACACGATTCCAAGGCGCGCCCGCCCGACAGGGCTGAAGGCGCGACGCCGGTCAGGCGTTCTTGGGCACGTGCGATTCGAGGTATTTCACCGCGTCCGCCACGGTGGTCATCTTCTCCGCATCCTCGTCGGGGATCTCGATGTCGAATGCCTCTTCGAGGGCCATCACCAGCTCCACCGTGTCGAGCGAGTCGGCGCCGAGGTCGTCGATGAACGACGCTTCGGGCGTAACCTGCTCGGGCGCAACGCCCAATTGATCCACGATGATTTGCTTCACCTTGTCTTCGCTGAAAGCTGCCATCCCTTGGGTCACCTCCCCCTTTTGATTCGTCCCGACCCTCCGGGAC
Organism: Candidatus Eiseniibacteriota bacterium; assembly: GCA_046716305.1. Taxonomy (GTDB): domain Bacteria; phylum Eisenbacteria; class RBG-16-71-46; order SZUA-252; family SZUA-252; genus DASQJL01. The sequence continues at coordinate 6,606 of JBKJXM010000064.1, read as the reverse complement.
GCGCCTACATCACCAAGCCGCCGTCGACCGGCAGCACTTGACCCGTCACGTACGCGGCGTCCTCGGAGCACAAGAAGGCCACCGCGTGCGCCACGTCGTCCGGACTTCCCAGCCGTCCCAGCGGGATCTGGGCCCCCAGGCCTTCCCGAACCTTCTCCGACAGGCCCTCGGTCATCGCCGTCTCGATGAATCCCGGCGCGACGGCATTCACCGTAATATGACGTGATGCCAACTCCTTAGCAACGGACTTCGTGAGCCCCAGAAGCCCGGCCTTGGAGGCGGCGTAATTGACCTGCCCCGCGTTCCCGATCAGTCCGATCACGGAAGAGACGTTCACGATCCGCCCCCACCGCTGCTTGACCATGGGGCGGGCGAACGCCCGGATGCAGCGGAACGCGCCCTTGAGATTCGTATCCAGGACCAGGTCCCAGTCCTCGTCGCTCATCCGGAGTAAGAGCCCGTCCCGCGTCACGCCGGCGTTGTTGACGAGGATGTCGGCGCGCCCGAAAGCCTCGAGCGTCGCGTCGCACAGCCGCTCCGCCTCGCCGGCCTTGGTCGTGTCCGCCACCACCGGGAGCGCCTCTCCCCCTTCGGACCGAATACCTGCCGCCGCCGTCTCGAGAGCGACTTTGTCGCGCCCGGACAAGACCACCCTGGCCCCCTCCCTGGCGAAGCGCCGGGAAACCGCGAGGCCGATCCCCTTTCCGCCGCCGGTCACCACGGCGACCTTCGCCTCGAAGCGGCCGCTCACTCTTGCGCTCGGGTCTGGGCCGCGGCCGCGGTCTTAGAGATCGGGGAGATCGGGGAGATCGGGGCGGTCGTGGCGGCCGGAGGGGGCGACGCTGCGGCCGCCTCGAGCTCTTCCGGGTCCTGAGAGCCGAAGAGCGCGGCCCCCTTGTCGACGCCGCGTACCAGCCCGCGCAGCACTCGCCCGTTGCCCACTTCGACGAACCGTCCGGCGCCGTCCCGGAGAAGGGCCCGCACGGTCTCTTCCCAGAGCACCGGCTTCAAGAGCTGCTCCTTGAGCGAGACCCGGGCCTCTTCCGGCTCGCGCACCGGCGCCGCCGACACGTTGGCGACCACAGGGAAGCGCCCGCGCGAAAACGCCACCTGGTCCAACGCCACGGCGAGCGAGCGCGCGGCCGAGGCCATGAGGGGCGAGTGGAAGGCGGCGCTCACGCTGAGCGGCACCACCTTCTTCGCGCCACGGCGCTTCGCCTCCTCGGAGGCGCGGGACAGGGCTTCGGGCGTGCCCGAGAGGACCACCTGGCCGGGCGAGTTGTAGTTGGCCGCGGCGAGATCGTCGGGCGCGCCGACCGCCTGGAGCACCTCGCGGATTTCCTCGGGGCTCAGGCCCAGGACGGCGGCCATGGCGCCGGGCCGCTCGGTACCGGCTCGGGCCATCGCCTCGCCGCGAGCGCGGATCAGGCGGAGCCCGTCGGCGAACGAGAAGGTGCCCGCCGCGACGTGCGCGGCGTACTCCCCCGCGCTGTGGCCCGCGGCCGCGGACGGCGCGACTCCCTTCGACTGGAGGACGCGAAAGGCCGCGATGCTCGTGACGAGCAGCGCGGGCTGCGTGTTCTCGGTGCGGAGGAGGTCCCGCTCGGGTCCCGAGAAGCAGAGCGCCGAGAGCTTGAAGCCCAGGATCTGGTCCGCCTCCTCGAATACGGCGCGCGCCTCGGGGTAGCGTTCCGCCAGAGCGCGCCCCATCCCGACGCCCTGGGAGCCCTGCCCCGGGAAGAGGAACGCGGTCCCTACCATTTCACCACCGCCGCGGCCCAGGTGAAGCCGCCGCCGAAGGTCACCATCTCGACCAGGTCCCCGCGGCGGATCCGTCCCGTGCGCCGCGCTTCGTCCACCGCGAGCGGGATCGAGGCGGCCGAGGTGTTGCCGTAGCGGTCCAGGTTCACGAACACCTTTTCCGAAGGGATACTCAGCCGCCTGGCCGTGGCCTCGATGATGCGGAGGTTCGCCTGGTGCGGCACGAGGAGGTCCAGCTCATCGGGCGAGTGCCCCGCCTGCTCCAGGCACTCGACCGCGACCGATTCCATGGCGCGCACCGCGTGCTTGAAGACGTCGTTCCCGCTCATCGTGATGGTGTGGAGCCGCTGGTCGACCGTCTCGTGCGACGGCGGGCGAAGCGATCCGCCCGCCGGCATCTCGAGCAGGTGGACCAGGGAGCCGTCGCTGTGGAGGCAGGTCGCGAGAATGCCGCCCGGCGCTCCCATCGAGCGGAGCACCACCGCGCCGGCCGCGTCGCCGAAGAGGACGCAGGTGTTCCGGTCGGTCCAGTTCACGATCCTCGAGAGAGTCTCCACGCCGATCACCAGCACCGTACCGGCCGCGCCCGAGCGGATCGCGTTCGATCCCACGGAGAGCCCGTACAGAAATCCCGCGCAGGCGGCCGAGACGTCAAAGGCGTGCGCCTTGGTTGCGCCCAGGTTGTTCTGCACCAGGCAGGCGGTGGACGGGAAGATCCGGTCGCCGGTCACCGTGCCGATGATGATCTGGTCGAGCTCCGATCCCTCGATCCCGGCGTCGGCCAGCGCACGCTTCGCGGCCTCGGTGGCCAGCATGGAGGAGGTCGTCTTTGGATCCGAGATGCGCCGCTCCTTGATCCCGGTGCGGCTGGTGATCCACTCGTCCGACGTCTCGACGATCTGCTCCAGATCCTTGTTCGTGAGGACGCGCTCGGGGGTGTAGGAGCCGGTGCCGATGATGTGCACGTCGCGGGGGGCCGCGATCATGCGGCCGCCGGCGTCAAGCGCTCCAGCTCCTGGCGGATCGATTCCGCGACCCGGGCCTCCGCGCAGCGCGCGGCCACCTTGATCGCGTTCTTGATCGCCCTCGGGTTGGAACGGCCGTGGGCGATGATGCAGGTTCCCTCGACGCCCAGGAGCGGCGCGCCGCCCACCTCGGCGTAGTCCAGACGCCGCTTCAGCCGGCGGAATGCCGGCTTCAAGAGGAGTCCCGCCGTCATGCTGAGGGGATGGGCGCTGATCTCGTCCTTGATCATCGTGGAGAGGCTGGGAATGACGCTCTCGGCGAACTTGAGGAGGACGTTGCCTACGAAGCCGTCGCACACCACCACGTCGGCCGTGCCGAGGATGATGTCCTTCCCTTCGACGTTGCCGACGAAGTGGATCGGGCTCCGCTTCAGTAACTGGTGCGCCTCGTAGTAGAGCTCGCTCCCCTTCTCCGCCTCTTCGCCGATGTTCAGGAGCCCGACGCGCGGGCGCTCGATCCCCAGGACAAGGCGCGCGTAGATGCTCCCCATGACGCCGAATTGATAGAGGTGGGACGGCTTGCAGTCGGAGGTGGCGCCGACGTCCAGGATCACCACGTTGCCCTGAGGCGTGGGGAGGACGGTGGCGATGGCGGGGCGGTGGATCTGCGCGATGCGGCCCATCTCGAAGAGCGCCGCCGCGACGACCGCTCCGGTGTTGCCGGCCGAGACGAGGGCGTCGGTCTCGCCGCTCTTGTGGAGGCGCGCCGCAACGCTGATGGAGGAGTCGCGCTTCTTCCGGACGCTCTGGGCGGCGGACTCGGCCATCTCGACGACTTCGGCCGCGTGGATCACCTGGGGGAGCCGGTCGACGACTCCGAGGCGGGTCGCCTCGGCGCGAATCTCCCGCTCGTCGCCTACGAGTGCGATGTCGAACGCGACGCCGGGCTCGCTGAGCGCCTCGAGGGCGCCCTGGATGACGACGCGGGGCGCCAGATCACCGCCCATCGCATCGACACCGATGACCGGTCCGTTCCCTTGCTGGCGCATGGTCATGGACGTCAAAGTCCTACGAAGCCCGGAGACCCTCCCGCGCGATCACCTCTTCGCCGGCATAGTGGCCGCAGTGCTTGCAGACGCGGTGCGGTTGCTTCGGTTGGCTGCAGTGCGCGCAAAGCGAGCGGGACGGCATGGCCAGCTTCCAGTTGGTGCGGCGCTTCTTCCCGCGGGTGCTCGAATGCCTTCTCTTGGGTACGGCCATGGTTCTTCATTCCTCTCGTGGCTGGGCGCCGGGGCCCCGTGGGGCGGTGCCGGCCTCGAACCGCGCGCTCTGCTCGCAGCGGCAAGGCCCGGCGTTCCGATCGTCGCCGCATTGCGGGCAGAGGCCTCTGCAGGCCTCCCGGCAAAGCGGCTTCATGGAGAGCCCCAAAATGACCGCTTCGCGGATCTCCCCGTCGATGGAAAGCGTGCGGCCGTCGTGGAAGTGAACTCCGCCATCCTCTTCATCGAGCGCCGGATGGCCCTCGACGTGAGGATTCTGGACCTTAGCACAGAAGACGTCGAAGTCCAATTCGAGATTCTCCGGAACGTCGACCAGGCAGCGGCTGCATTCCTGGTGCGCCGTGGCCTGGATGGCGCCGCGGATGTAGATCTCCTCCCCGCGCCGGTCCAGCTCGAGCTGGAGGCGGAGTGGTCCCGTGAGGGGGACGTCGGCGGGCGTAATGCCCACCGATTCTCCCGTAAGTTCCATCTCGAGGCGGGTCTGCCCCTGGGCGAGCTCTCGGAGGTCGATCAGCATGCACTACCTATAGATTATCGGGAGACCCCGGCGGCATCGAAAAAGAACGGAATTTCGACGGACGCCGACTCGGGCGAGTCCGAAGCGTGGACCGCGTTGTACTGCTTGCTCTCGGCGTGGAGCGCCCGGATCGTGCCCGGTTTCGCCTCCTTGGGGTCGGTCGCGCCGATCAGGTCGCGGAGCGTCCGGATGGCGTTCTCGCGGCGGAGCCGGACGGGCACCGCGGGTCCCGAGGACATGAACGCCACCAGGTCATCGAGGAACGGCTTCCCCTCGTGCACGGCGTAGAAGCGCCGGGCGTCGGCCGGTTGAAGCCGGACCATCCGGATGCCGAGGATCTCGAACCCGGCCTTCTCGACTTCGGCCAGGATCGCGCCGATCTTTCCGCGCCGGACCGCGTCCGGCTTGATCATGAACAGGGTGTCTTCCAACGCACTACCTCCTTGTTACGTTCCGGGTGGTGTCTCGTGTCGTGCGGCGGCCCCGCCGTTCAAGCGCGAAGGAGCCGCTTTCCCAATTCCATCCCCGCGTCCAGAGCGGCCAACGCCGCGGGTCTTCCCCGCGCGGGCAGCAGCCGGTCCGCGGCTTCCTGAAGCGCGCGCCGGCTCACGGCGCCGGTCATCTCGGTCACGACCGCCGCGGCCACCAGATCCACGACCATCGCCGTTCCTCCCGCTTCGATCGCGGTGCGGACCAGAGGGAGGGCGATCGCGGTCTCGGGCAGCCCCGGGAGCGACTCTTCGGCGATCAACCGCCCCTCGGGCGCCATCTCTCCCGCGTATCGCCCGAGAGCCTCACGTGAAGTGACCACAAGGCAGCCGGGCGCGACCACCACGGGATCCTCGTCCGGCTCTCCCCCGACGCGGAGCGCTCCCCCGCTCAAGGGCCCGCGGGCCGTCGCGCCCAGGGACGGCATGTGGGCCACCGCGCGGCGATCGATCAGCGCCGCCTCCGCGAGCACGTAGCCGGTGAACAGAAGCCCGTGCGCCGGATCGCCCGCGAGCCGGATTGCGATCCCTCGCCGCGCGATCGGGGGGGCGGCGTCTTCCCCGGCTCTTTCGGGAGGGGCGATCGCCTCCAGGATTCGTTCCGGCGAGACCCTCCCCTCGCGCGCGCCCGGCCAGAGCGGGGTCACGCTCTTCGGCTCGAATCGCTGAAACGCGGCGGCGACCGGCTCCCACACCTGCCCCTCGCTCAGCTCGGGCACGATGACGCGGCGCGCCCGGACGGCCATGGTGGCGACCGACTCGTGCCACCCCGAGACCGACCCGTGCGCCCCCCAGAGCTGGAGCAGGCGATAGAGCCCGGCGCGGATCCCCTGCTCCCGCGCCGCGCGCACGGCCGTCAGCGCCGCGCGCCCCACGATGCCCGCGGCGACGACCAGGATCTCCGCGTCCCGCAGGCGGTAGACGTCACCGATGTTCTCCGGGTTCTCCGAGTTCGGGGTATCCGTCTCCACCGACTCGCGCAGGTGGGCCACCACGTGGTCCACGTAGAGCGCCGTGGGCCGCGTCCCTTGACCCGCCGAGCGCGCCGCATCCCGGGCGAGCGCGTAGCACTCCGCCGGCGAGGTCGGTACCAGAAGCGAGAGCGCCTCGCCGGCCGCCCACCGAAGCGGCGCTAGCTCCGCGTGGCTCGCTCCCTCTTCTCCCTCCGGCCCTCGGCCGGGTCCACCCAGAACCAGGAAGAGAATCCGCGGGGCTTGCGGCTTTTCCCGCGTGGGCCGCGCGCTCGCGAAAAACTTCTCGGCCGCCGCGATGTCGCGTCCGCCGAGGGCCGCCACGCCCAGCCGTCCGGACGAGGCAGCGTGGAGCGCGCCCGCCAGCGCGGCCTCGACGTCCTCCGATTCCGACGCGGAGCCCCCCTCCGCACGGATGCGGTCGAGCAGGGCCGGGTCGGCGCCGTGGGCGGAAAAGGAAGGTGCGGCGAAGAACGCGGCTCCGCCCGCGCCCCCCGGCATGGAGACGGCTCCCTGGACGAGCGCTTCCTTGCCGGAAAGGAGGGTCGGCGGCATGGGGGCGCTCCGGCTCCGGCCGCGTGCCGCGGACGGAGTGCCGGCGCTAGCGCTTGCGCTTCGCCCGGG
>JBKJXM010000063.1:0-5954 GCA_046716305.1 Candidatus Eiseniibacteriota bacterium | reverse complement strand
GCACTACCCGCCCCGCCGCGGCGCCGAGCTGAAGGCCCGTCTGCTCGAGGCTCCCGCCCCCGACGAGGCGCCCGCGTGGGCGATCGAGTTCGCCGCTTCCCCCGAGGTGCTCCGTCTGGATCCGGTGCCGCGGACAGCCGAGCAGCTCTGGGCCGCGCGCATCGGACTCGCCGGGAATCCGAATGACAGCCAGAGGAGAGAGCTGAGCGCCATCGTCGAGCGGCTGGAGAGCTGCCCGCTCGACTCGGTCGCGATCAAGCGCGCCGCTCAGGGGATCGCGCGGATCGGCGTGGTGGTGCCGCTGTCGGGGCGCTACGGGCGCTACGGGAAGACGTTCGTGAACGGGCTTCGCATCGCGGTGGAGGAGCACAACCGCGAGTTCGCGCCCACCATCTCGTTCGTCCTCTACGACTCGGAAGGGGATCCCCTGGTGGGCGCGCGAAAGGCGCGCTGGCTCCTGAAGGATCACGGCGTCTCGCTCCTGATCGGGGAATTGTTCACCGCGAACACCGCCCCGCTCGCCGCGGCGACGCAGGTGGTCGGCGCGGTTCTCCTGTCGCCGTCGGCCACCAACGAGCGCCTCGCGACCCTGGGCGAGGCGGTCTTCCAGCTCCACGTCCCGCCCGCCGCGCTCGCGGGGGCGCTCGTCCGTTATCTAAAGTCCCAGACGCCGGTCGGTCCGGTCGGGCTCCTCGTGGCCTCGACCCCGGACGATTCGGTCTCGGCGGCGCTCGTGACGGCGGCGTGCAAGGCGGAGGGTGTCCCGGTGCTCCCGACGGTGCGCGTGCCGGACAGCGAGGTGGACCTGACGCGGCAGCTCGCCGTGCTGCGCGCCCGGAAGGCGCAGACCCTGGTGCTCCTGGGAGGCTCGCGGCACATCGGCATCGCCGCTCCCCAGATCGCGGCGTCCTGGCCCGAGGTCAAAGTGGTCGGGCTGGAATCGCTCGACCCCGAGGGTCTCTTGTCGCGTGAGGCGCGCCAGTCGCTGGAGGGCGCCTCGTTCTTCGTCTCCGACTACGCGCTCCTCGGCGCTCCGCGCGACGCCTTCGCCCAGAAGTACGAGCGCGCGAACCGCGAAGCGCCGACGCGGATGTCGGTCCGGGGCTACCTCGTCGGCCTCGCAGTCGCACGCGCCATCGAGGCCGGATGCGTCAACGCGGCGGGGCTGCGTGAGACCCTGCGAGGGCAGCTCTACGACGGCGACGAGGGGCGCGTGCTGCACGCGCTCCGTCCCGTGGTTCCGGCCGAGCCGGAGCGGCTGGTGATCCGAAAGGGCAAAGGGATTGCCGTCGCGCCTTGAGCCCTTCAGCGCGGCCCGACAGCCCTTGAAGTAGAAGCGGCGTTCCGATAGGGTGGCCGGGCGCCAATGAATCCCTAGCCGTCTCATGCACTTACGTCCTGGAGGATCACCCAATGTTCCGGATGCGGACGTTGATTCGCCCCCTCGTGACGGGGCTTCTGGCGGCGGCGGTCGTCCTGCCGCTGGGGTGCGCCAAGCGCTCGAATGAGTTGGTCATCGGGGTCTACGGCTCCCTCACCGGGACCACGGCGACCTTCGGCATCTCCACCAAGAACGGCACGCAGCTCTTCTTCGACAATCTGAACACCGCGGGCGGGATCGGCGGGACCAAGGTCCGGATCATCATCGAGGACGACCAGTCGAAGCCGGAAGAAGCGGCCACGGCGGTCTCCAAGCTCATCGACCAGGACGGCGTGATCGCGGTGCTCGGCGAGGTGGCCTCCAGCCGGAGCATGGCGGCGGCGCCCATCTGCCAGCAGGCCGGCGTGCCGATGATCTCGCCCTCGTCGACCAACCCGAAGGTGACCGAGCTGGGCGACTACATCTTCCGCGCCTGCTTCATCGATCCGTTCCAGGGACAGATGATCGCCAAGTTCGCCCGGACCACGCTCAACATGACGCGGGGCGCGATCCTGCGCGACAACAAGAACGACTACAGCGTGGGGCTCGCCGACTACTTCACCGAGGCGTTTCGCGCCCTCGGCGGGAATATCGTCGCGGACGCGGCCTACTCTGAGGGCGACCAGGACTTCAAGGCCCAGCTCACCATGCTCAAGGCGAAGCGTCCCCAGTTCATATTCATTCCGGGCTACTACACGGAGGTGGGGCTGATCGCGCGGCAGGCCCGGGAGCTGGGGATCGACGTGCCGCTCCTGGGCGGCGACGGCTGGGTATCCGACAAGCTTCTCGAGATCGCCCAGAACGCGCTGGACGGCAGCTATTTCGTGAATCACTTCTACGAGGGGGATCCGAACCCGCTCGTGCAGAAATTCGTGAGCGACTACAAGCAGCGCTACGGCGCCAACCCGGACGGCCTGGCCGCCTTGGCGTACGACGCTGCCGGAATGCTGACGAACTCGCTGCAGCGGCTCCACGACGAGGATCCGAAGGCGTTCGAGGCGCTGAAGGGCCCGCGGAACGACGAGCAGAAGGCCGCGCGCCAGAAGCTCCGCGACCTGATCGCGTCGACCAAGGACTATCCCGGCGTGGCGGGGAAGATCACGCTGGACGCGAAGCGGAACGCCGTGAAGCCCGCCGTGTTCATCGGAATCGAGAACGGTCAGTACAAGTTCGTCGCGGCCGTCGAGCCCTGATCTAAGAGCCCTCGGCGCGCGTGCAGGAGTTCTTCCAGCAGCTCGCGAACGGGATCGCCTGGGGGAGCATCTACGCCCTCATCGCGCTCGGCTACACCATGGTGTACGGCATCCTGCGCCTCATCAACTTCGCGCACGGGGACGTCTACATGGTGGGCGCGTTCACCGCCTACTACGCGGCCCGCGCGATCGGCGCCGGGGGGGCCTCGCCCTCTCCGGCCTACGCGGTTCTCGTGCTCCTCACGGCCATGGCCGCGTGCGCCCTCCTGGGCGTGATCATCGAGTTCTTCGCCTACCGGCCGGTCCGCCGCTCCTCGCGCCTCACGGCGCTGATCACCGCGATCGGCGTCTCGCTCCTGCTCGAGAATCTCGGCATCCGGATCTTCGGCGCCGATCCCAAGTTCTTCCCGCAGCTCGTGGCCCCCAGGCGCGTCGACCTGGGCGGCGGCGTGGTGGTGACCAACCACCAGATCACGGTGGTGGTGGTTTCCCTGGTTCTCATGGTGGCGCTGACCCTTTTCGTGACGCGGACGCGCACCGGAAAAGCGATGCGCGCGGTGGCGTTTCACCGCGACGCCGCGAGCCTGATGGGGATCCCGGTGAACCGGATCATCACGATCACATTCGCGATCGGCTCGGCGCTGGCCGCCGCGGCCGGCGTCCTGGTGGGGCTCACCAATCCCAAGATCGAGCCCTTGATGGGGATCATGCCCGGCGTGAAGGCCTTCGTGGCCGCGGTGCTCGGCGGGATCGGCAGCATTCCCGGGGCGGTGATCGGCGGACTGGTGATGGGCGTCTCCGAGTACATGGTCGTGGGCTACGTCTCCTCCACGTTTCGGGACGCGATCGCGTTCATCATCCTGATCCTGGTCCTCCTGATCAAGCCGGCCGGGATCCTGGGGCGGAACGTAACGGAGAAGGTCTAACCCGTGGTCCGCCGCCGCCTGATCGGCGCGGCGGTGCTCGGCGGCCTCTGGCTCCTCGAACGCGGCCTTCTCGGCGGGCTGAACCCCTACTTCTACCGCATCCTCATCCTCTCCTGTCTCAACGTCATGCTCGCGCTCAGCCTGAACCTGATCAACGGCGTCACCGGACAGTTCTCGATCGGGCACGCGGGCTTCATGGCCGTGGGGGCGTATACCTCGGCGGCGTTCACGGTCTACGCGGCGCCTCTGATCGCGGGCGGCGCCGCGCCGCAGGGGCTCCTCGCGGCGGCGCTCTTCGCCCCGGCCATCGCGATCGGAGGCGCGGCCGCGGCGGTCGCCGGGTTCCTGGTGGGGCTGCCCTCCATGCGGCTCCGGGGCGACTACCTGGCGATCGTCACTCTGGGCTTCGGCGAGATCATCCGCGTCGCCATCCTGAACATCGACGCCGTGGGCGGGGCGCGGGGGTTTGCCGGCATCCCGCAGCTCACCACGTTCGCCTGGGTCGGGGGCGGCGCCATCGTGACCTACGTCGTGATCCGGAATCTCCTGCGCTCCTATCACGGCCGCGCGCTCCTCGCCATCCGCGAGGACGAGATCGCGGCCGAAGCGCTGGGCATCCCCACCACGCGCTACAAGGTCACCGCGTTCGTCATCTCGGCCTTCTTCGCCGGCGCGGCCGGGGCCCTCTTCTCCCACTACACGTATCTCCACACCAACTCGTTCACCTTCATGAAATCGATCGAGGTGATCGTGATGGTCGTGCTCGGCGGGATGGGGAGCCTGACGGGCTCCATCCTGGGGGCCACGCTCCTCACGGCCCTGCCGGAGGCGCTGCGTTTCGCGAGCGCGGACCGGCTGATCATCTATTCGGCGCTCTTGATCGTGCTGATGATCGCGCGGCCGCAGGGAATCCTGGGGCAGCGCGAGGTCACCCTCTCCCGGATCTTCGGGCGTTTCCGCAACCCCGCGCCGGAGGCGCGAGGGACGGGCTCGAAATGATGCGCGAGGGGCGCCACGGTGAGAGCGCCGCTCCCGGCGCCATTCTCGTGCTGGAGCGGGTCACCTGCGCCTTCGGCGGTCTGAAAGCGGTCGCCGATCTCGACCTGACTTTGCCGCGCGGAGTCCTGGCCGGGCTGATCGGTCCGAACGGCGCGGGGAAGACCACCGTGTTCAACCTGGTCACCGGCGTCTACCCGCCCACGGCCGGGCGCATTCTCGTGGAGGGGAAGCCGATCCACGGCCTTCCGACCTCGCGGATCGCCGGCCGCGGCGTGGCGCGCACGTTCCAGAATCCCCGGCTCTTCGCCGAGCTCACCTGCTTCGACAACGTCCGCACCGCCTGCCACCTCCACTGCGGCGCGACCGTGATGGACAGCGTTCTCCAGACGCCGCGCTCCCTAAAGGAGGAGCGGAACCTGCTCGACCGGACGAACGGGCTCCTCGAGGCGTTCGGGCTCTCCGGCTATGCGCAGGAGCGCGCCCGGAATCTCCCGTACGGCGACCAGCGCCGCCTGGAGATCGCGCGCGCGCTCGCCACCGAGCCGAAGCTGTTGCTCCTCGACGAGCCCGCCGCGGGGATGAATCCCCAGGAGAGCGTCCAGCTCATGCACCTGATCCGGGACATCCGGGATCGCTACCGGCTGACCGTCCTCCTGATCGAGCACGACATGAGGGTGGTCATGGGGATCTGCGAGCGGATCACGGTACTCGACCACGGCGTGAAGATTGCCGAGGGACTGCCGGAGGCGATCCGCCGGGACCCCAAGGTGATCGAGGCGTACCTGGGAGAGGAGGTGTGAGCCTGCTCGCCCTGGAGGATCTGCACGTCCACTACGGAGGGATCGAGGCCCTGAAGGGAGTCTCGATCCAGGTGGAGCGCGGCCAGATCGTGACCCTGGTGGGCGCGAACGGCGCGGGAAAGAGCACGACCCTCCGCGCGATCTCGGGGCTCTTGAAGCCGAGCGCGGGGCGAATCCTCCTCGACGGGCGCTCGATCGTCGGCGTGCCGCCCCACAAGATCGTCCGGATGGGCGTCTCGCACGTTCCCGAGGGGCGGATCGTCTTCGCCAATCTCTCCGTGGCCGACAATCTCGACTTGGGCGCGTACCTGAGACGCGACCGGAAGGGGATCGAAGAGGACCGGCGGAAGGTCTTCACGCTCTTCCCGCGGCTGAAGGAGCGCGAGCGCCAGTCCTCGGGCACCCTGAGCGGCGGGGAGCAGCAGATGCTCGCGATCGGGCGCGCCCTGATGGCCCGTCCTATGATTCTCCTCATGGACGAGCCGAGCCTGGGCCTGGCCCCGCTTCTGGTGCGGGAGATCTTCGGGGTGATCCGGGAAATCCGGGAGCACGGCACGACGATCGTGCTGGTGGAGCAGAACGCGCGGATGGCTCTGGCGGTGGCAGACGTCGGCTA
>JBKJXM010000062.1:0-3672 GCA_046716305.1 Candidatus Eiseniibacteriota bacterium | reverse complement strand
TCATCCCGACGACGTGGCAGCAGAACGGACTCGGAGTGGTCGGGCGAACGGCCAGTGGGGCCCTCGCCTATCGCGCGTACCTCGTCACGGGCCTCGACGCGCTGGGTTTCACCGCGCTCCAGGGGATCCGCGGGGGACGCACGGGCTCGGGCGAGGCGAAGGCGGAAGATCTGGCCGGCGTCGCGCGTGTGGAATACGCGACGACGGGCGGGCTCTCGGTGGCCGCGTCGGGCTACTTCGGCGGGGCCGACCATGGCGAGCCCGGCTTGGGCGACGTCACGGTCGGTATCGGCGAGGCCGACGCGCGGTTCCGGCGGGGCGGACTGGACCTCAGGGGCGTGTTCGCGCGCGTGATCGTGGACGGGACGGATAGCGTGAGTTTGAGGGATGTGGGCCAGGTGATGCAGGGGTTTTATGGGGAAGCGGCTTACGACGTCCTCCGCCGCGACCGCTCGCCGGAGCGGCGCCGGGCGCTCTTTCTCTTTGCGCGCTTCGAGCGGTTCGACACGAACGAGGAGATGGCGGACGGGGTTCCCGCGAATCCGGAAGCCGAGCGCACGGTGCTTTCGGGAGGGCTCGCGTTCCTGCCGATCAACAAGGTATCGCTGAAGGCCGACTTCGAGCACTGGGAAGATGCTGCGGACGCCCAGGTGAATCGATTCAACTTGGCCGCCGCGTTCGAATTCTGATGCCACTACTACTGGAGATCACGACGATGACCTATCTGTTTCGGTTCCGCGCCATGGTGGCCGGAACCGCCCTCTTGCTTCTCTGCGCGGCGGTGCCTCAGGAGACGCGCGCGGCCCCGGCCCGCGCCGGAGCGAGAGCGCCGAGCCCCGCTGCCAGGACGTCGTCCCAGCCCCCGTTCGCACGCGTCTTTCTGGCGCTTCGCGGCTGCACTTCCTGCGCGCACTGCCGCACGTCGATCCGCCAGATGGTCCGGGCCAACGCGAAGGGGGGCGAAGCGGCCCTCCGAGACGACAAGGTGGAGGTGCGCTATGCGACCGCTCGGGCGGTGCCGCTTCGCGAGGTGATTCGCTCGCTGGCGCAGAGCCGCCTCCACGACCTGAGCGTTGTCGACGTGATGTTCGAGGCGACCGGGACCGTCACCACCGGCGCGGACGGCGCCCGGCGATTCGTGCTCGCCGGCACCGGGCAGTCCTTCCCGGTCGCGCCCGCGACCGGAGTGCGGCTTCCGGCGGGCGAGAAGCCCTTCCGCGTGGTCGCCCTCGTCGAAGGATGGCGGAGCAAGGGCGCCATCACGCTGGTGGCCCGCGAGGTGCGCCCCACGGCCTAGAGGCTTGACTTTCTCCGCCGTAATGGACAGAATCTGCGCCCATTCAAGGACTTAGGAGGGTGCATGGGCGAGCTCACCGGAAAGAAGGCGCTGGTCACGGGCGGCACTCGCGGCATTGGTAAAGCCGTGGCCCTGGATCTCGCCGAGATGGGCGCCGACGTCGCGATCAACTTCTTCCGGAGCCGCGAGTCCGCCAAGGCCACGGCCGCCGAGATCGAGTCCAAGGGCGTCCGCGCGCTCACGCTCCGCGCGAACATGGGAAACTCGGAGCAGATCCCCCCCATGTTCGAGCAGCTCAAGGCCGAGTTCGGGAAGCTCGACATTCTGGTCTCGAACGCGGCGCTCGGGCACTTCGGTAACGTGCTCGAGGTGGACGACAAGATGTGGGACGTCGCCATGGCGACGAACGCGAAGGCGCTTCTCTTTTCAGCGCAGCACGCCGTGAAGATGATGCCCGAAGGCGGGAAGATCGTCGCGCTCACGTCGCTGGGGAGCCACCGCTACATCCCCGGCTATGCGGCGATTGGTGTCTCCAAGGCCGCGATCGAGACCCTGGTCCGCTATCTCGCCTACGAGCTGGGCCCGAAGCAGATCAACGTGAACGCGGTCTCCGGCGGGTTCATCGACACCGACTCCCTCAAGATCTTCCCCAGCTACGACGAGATCATCCGCGAGTCCACGCGCCGCACCCCGTTCGGCCGCGTCGGGACGCCCAAGGAAGTGGCCAACGTAGTCGCGTTCCTCTGCACCGAGAGGGCGTCGTGGGTGACGGGGCAGGTGATGATCGTGGACGGCGGCTACACGCTGGGCTAACGCCTCGGCGCCCACCACCCCACCAGCCGCGGACTTCCCAGGAACGCGGTGAGCTGCCGGTCGAAGAGCAGAAAACCCACGATCCCCAGATTCACCACGCTCGCGGTGAGCACCGTCCGCACCAGGTCGTTCCCGAACTCGGGGGGACGACTGATCAGGTAGGCGAGAATCGCCGTCTCGCTCGTGAGCGCGACCGCGATGCCCCACGCGCGGGCGGCCCGCTTCCCCAGCCAGAGCGCCACCATCACGTAGAACGATCCCGCCGCGAGCAGCGCCTCGAAGAGGATGCTCTGAAACGCGATCTGGAGCGGATAGCCGGCCAGCTTTCCCTCGGACATCTGGCCCGCGACGAAGAAAGAAGTCCCGACCACGCCGCTCAAAAGCTCCTGGAATCCCTTGATCGCCCAGATCGCGACGAGCGCGTAGATCTGCCACGGGCGCTTGAGCACCCGGACCGAAATCGGCGGGAGGGGCTCAGGGTTCTCGGGCGTCGTCACACCGGCGAGGCGACGATGATGGTCGGCTCGTTCCGCACGGGGAAGTTCACGGAGGCGGCGATGAAGCATTCGTGGTGCGCCTGCTCGTGGAGCGCGCGCGCGCGGGCCGCGTCGGATTCCGGAGCGATCGTCACGCGCGGGCGGAGGAGCACGTCGGTGAACCGGAACGTGTGCTCGCCGCGCCCCATGACGCCTTCCGCCTCGTCCTCGTAGGCCACCACGTGCACGCCGTTCCGCGCGCAGAGGGCGACGTACGAGAGGAAGTGGCAGGAGGAGAGCGCCGCCACGAGGAGACTTTCGGGATCGGCGAGGGACGGGTCGCCGCGGAACGCCGCGGCCGCCGAGAGCCGGATGGCCGGTTTCCCGGGAAACTCCACGCGGCACTCGCGTGAGTAGGTGGCGTAGTCGGTGGTCGGCCCTTTGGCCGCGCCGGTCCAGGTCAGGTGGCATTCGAAGCGGTGCTCGTTTGGGCTCATCGAGAAATCCCCCCGGTATCCCCGCTCACGCGACCGCGGGGCGCGCGGCCGCAGCGTCGGGATTCGCATCCATCGCCGGATCGATCCGGCGCCTCAGGTCCAGATAGCCGAACGCGGCGACCACCGTCAGGCTGGCGATGGCGCCCCACAGAAGCGCCGGCCTTCCCACCGCCAGGTCGAGCAGAACGCCGCCGACCAGGGGCCCGATCGACCAACCGAATGAGTTGAAGATTCCGAACACCCCCATGTAGCGCCCGCGCAGGTCCGCCGGGGAGAAGTTCGCGACCAGGTTCATCGAGGGCGGCATGCTGAAGATCTCGCCCAGCGTGAGTACGAACATTCCGGCGAAGAGGAGCGCGAAGGACGTACCCCAGCCCATCATGCCATAGCCGAGCGAGTAGAGAAGGCAGCCCAGGATGAGCCCCGAAGTCATCCGCATGTTACCCATGAGACGCACGGCGGGGAACTGGAGCACCACCACCATCAGGCCATTCAGCGCATAGAGCACGCCCAGCTCCACCTTGGTTCGTCCCGCCCACTCGACGGCGTAGACCGAGAACGTGGACATCATCTGCCCCATCACGGTGAA
>JBKJXM010000061.1:0-5063 GCA_046716305.1 Candidatus Eiseniibacteriota bacterium | reverse complement strand
CAATTACCTCGCCGCGATCTCGGGGCGCGCCCAGCTCCTCCTGATGGGGATCGGGAAGCACCCGATCGGAAAGATCGAGGAGAGCGCGCGCATCATCGCCGAGCAGGCGCGGAACATGGGCGTGCTGGTGAAGGGGCTCCTCGACTTCTCGCACAAGGAGATCCGCAAGCAGCCCACCCGCCTGAACGACCTGGTGCGGCGCACGGTGGAGTTCATCGTGCCGCAGAACAAGTACGAGCGGGTGGCGTTCGATCTGGACCTGGCGCCGGATCTCCCCGAAACGAGCCTGGACGCGGGCCAGATCCAGCAGGTGCTCATGAATCTCTTCTCGAACGCGGCCGACGCCACCGGCGAGCCCGACCGCGGCGATCCGCGGATCACGGTGCGCACGCGCCTCCGTGGAGACGAGGTGGTGCTGACGATCGAGGACAACGGGCCGGGGATCGCGCCGGAGGTGATGCGGCGCCTCTTCGAGCCGTCCGTCACGACCAAGCCCGAGGGGCACGGCTTCGGGCTCTCCACCTGCTACCGCATCGTGAAGAACCACGGCGGGAAGATCACGGCGGAGAACGGGCCGCGCGGCGGCGCGCGGTTCACGCTGGCGCTGCCGCTCGAGCGCACGCCCCGGCGCGCCGCGGCGTAGCGTCGCGGGGCATCACGGCCGCGCGCGCTTCGCTCGGGCAGCGCTAGCGGTCCACGGCGGCGATCAGCGCGACTCCGGCCAAGGCTCCCAGGAGGTCGGCCACCAGGTCCTTGCGACTGGCGCCTCGGCCCAGGCGGCGCGGCTTGAGCGCGGCGTCGTAGATTTCCTTCGCCACACCCACCGCGAACGATCCCACGACTGACTCGACGCGCGAGCGCCCCTCCACCCGCAGCGACGCGGAGATGGCGAGGGAGCCCGCGAAGTGGAGCTGCCGGTCGGACGCGAGCCAGGAGCCTTCGCGGTCGCGAGGGAGTAAGAATGGCGCGGATGCGCCTTTCGCCGGCATGGCGAGGGTCGTATCGGCCGCCGCCGCAGTGTCGACGCCCGCGGTCTCCGCGCCAGCGTTTGCGCCCGAGGCAGCGCCCGGGATCAGCGTCGCCCCCCACAACACCGCTGCCACCGCGGCGACGAAGGTGCGGAGAAAGGGAAAGCGCATGGACGCGAGCGTAGCGGCTCGCGGCCTGGGTCGCAACGCCGCCGCGCTCTGCTACCATCGAGCCGTCATGGCTACTCCTTCGCCGGACCCCAAATGCGTCCCCGTGCCCGTCCGGGACCTGCTCGCTCGGCTCCAGGGCGCGGGCTACCGCGCCTCCCTGGTGGGAGGCTGCGTGCGCGACCTGATCCGCGGCACGCAGGTCCTCGACTGGGACGTGGGGACGAGCGCCAAGCCCCAGGAGGTGATGCGTCTCTTCCCGGGCGCGATCCCGACCGGGCTGAAGCATGGGACGGTGACCGTGCCTCTGTCGAGCGGGCCGTGCGAGGTCACCACGTTCCGCATCGATTCCGGATATTCGGACGCGCGGCGCCCCGACCGCGTGACGTTCACCGACGACGTGGAGCGGGACCTGGCCCGGCGCGACTCCACGGTGAACGCGATCGCCTGGGACCCGATCTCCGGCGAGGAGCGGGACCCGTTCGGCGGGCGCGCGGATCTCAAGGCGCGGACGCTGCGCGCGGTCGGCGACCCCGGGGTGCGCTTTCACGAGGACGGCCTCCGTCCGGTCCGCGCCGCGCGCTTCGCCGCCACGCTCGAGTTCGATCTGGAGCCGTCCACCTTCGAGGCGCTCTCCCGCGCCGGGGAGCAGGTGGCCCGGGTGGCCGCCGAGCGGATCCGGGACGAGCTGGTGAAGATGCTCTGCGCGCGCCAGCCCTCGCGCGGCTTCGAGGTGCTGCGGCGCTCGGGCCTCCTTCCGATCGTGCTCCCCGAGCTCGCGGCGTGCGTCGCGGTCCCGCAGAACCGCTATCACGCGTTCGACGTCTACTTCCACTCGCTCTACACGACCGACGCGGCGCCGGCGGAGAAGCCGCTGGTGCGGCTGGCCGCGCTCTTTCACGACGTGGGGAAGCCGGCCACGCGCGCCGAGAAGGACGGGGACTTCACCTTCTACAACCACCACTTCGAGAGCGCCCGCCTGGCCGAGGCCGCGATGACCCGGCTCCGCTTCAGCCGCGACGCGACCGAGCACGTGGTGCATCTCGTGAAGAATCACATGTTCGACTACCGCCCCGAGTGGACCGACGCGACCGTCCGGCGCTTCGTCCGCACCGTCGGCGCGGACCACGTGGCCGACCTCTTCGATCTCCGGATCGCGGACAATCTGGGGAACGGACTGAAGACCGGCTTCCCGCACTACCTGGGCGAGCTGACGGACCGCATCACGCGGGTGATCGAGGCCCAGGAGGCGCTCTCGGTGCGTGACCTCAAGGTGGACGGCGCCGACGTCATGCGGGAGCTGTCCCTGCCGCCGGGGCCGGAGGTGGGGCGCATTTTGGAACGGCTGCTCGATGAGGTGATCGAGGACCCGACTCGAAACGAGAGAAAACGGCTCCTGGCGAGGCTCCACCAGGGCTTACCGATTGACACGGCGGGGCCTCACGCCTAGAATGTTGCATCCGCAATTGACAGCCTCCATGACTTAGGAGCGAATTGACCAAGGTCGACCAGATTCCTGCGCGGTCGCATCCCGAAGACCCCACGCTCGCCTCCATTCGAGAGCCGATCGCCGGTGCGTTCGAGCGTTTCCAGGACCGGCTCGACGAGGCCTTCCTCTGCGACGTGTCGCTCGTGGGCGCCGTGGGGGCGCATCTGCACCGCGCCTTCGGAAAGCGGTTCCGTCCCACGCTCCTGCTCCTCGCCGCCCGCGCGTTCGGCCCCATCGAGGAAGAGGCCGTCCTCGGCGCGGTCGTGGTCGAGCTGATCCACACGGCCACCCTGATCCACGACGACAGCGTGGACAAGAGCCTGGTCCGGCGCGGTCTCCCCACGGTCAACAGCGCGTGGAGCAACGACGTCGCCATCCTCATGGGGGACTACCTCTACTCCAAGGCGTTCTCGATCCTCGTCCGCAACCGCATGTACGAGGCGATGGACCTGCTCGCCGAGGCGACCCACCGCATGAGCCAGGGAGAGCTGCGGCAGATCGAGCAGAAGAACCGCCTCGACTTGACCGAGGCCGAGTACATGCGCGTGATCGAGGAGAAGACGGCCTGTCTCATTTCGGCGGGCTGCGAGTTCGGCGCCTACTCGGGCGGCGCCGACCCCGAAGCCCGCCAGGCGATGCTCCGCTACGGGCGAGCGGTGGGGCTGGCCTTCCAGATCACCGACGACATCTTCGACTACCTGGGTGCCGAGAAGGTCACCGGAAAGGCGATGGGGAGCGATCTGGAAGGGGGGAAGATCACACTCCCGCTCATCACGGCGCTCCAGAACGCCGACGATCCCGCCCGACGCGAGATGAAGAAGATGATCGAAAACCGCGAATTCCGGAACGGGCACTGGGGGGACGTGGTCCGCTTCGTCACCGAGAATGGCGGCGTCGCCACCAGTGAGGCGCGCTCCGCCGAGCTGGCCCGCCGCGCCGAAGACGAGCTGACGCACGTGAAGGACGGCGTGGCTCGCGCCGCGCTGGCCGACGCCGTCCGCTACGCCGTGACCCGCCGCCGGTGAAGCGGCCCGATCCCGCGCCGCGGGAACGCTCCTCCGATTCCCAGGCCCTCGCCCGATCGGCCGCCCGCCTCACGCTCACCAAGCGCGCCGAGGAAGTGATGATCCTCGACCTCCGCGAGCTGGACGGCGTCTGCGACTTCTTCGTGATCGCGACCGGCAGTTCCGAGGTGCAGGTGCGCGCGATCGCGGACGCGGTGGAGGATGGGCTCCGGCTGGACGGGGTGAAGCCGTGGCACCTCGAAGGGTACGAAGCGCGCAAGTGGATCCTCCTCGACTACGTGGACGTGGTCGTCCACGTCTTCCACTCGAAGGCCCGCGAGTACTACCTCCTCGACAAGCTCTGGGGCGACGCTCCGCGTGAAATCGTCGCCGATTGAGGCCTACCTGACGGCGCGCCTCGGCGCGGCCATCGGGAAGGCCGGATTCGACCTGCCCGCCGGCACCGCCGTCGATCTCGAAGTGCCGCGCGAGGAGAGCCACGGCGACTGGGCTTCGGCCGTCGCGCTGTCTTTGGCGAAGAGCGCCCGCCGCCCGCCGCGCGAGGTGGCCGCCGCGATCGTGGCCGCGCTGGACGTGGAGCCGGGCCTCCTCGACAAGGTGGAGCTGGCCGGCCCGGGCTTCATCAACTTCCGCCTCTCTTCCGCGTGGCTGCGCGAGACCGTGCGGCGGATCCTCGCCGATCCCGACGCCTACGGTGCCACCGACTCGGGCGGAGGCGAGCGCATTCTGATCGAGTACGTGAGCGCCAATCCGACCGGCCACCTGAACATCGTGAGCGCCCGCGCCGCCTCCTTCGGCGACGCGCTCGTCCGGATCATGAACACAGCCGGTTACGCCGCCGAGGGCGAGTTCTACGTGAATGACGCGGGCAACCAGGCGGAGCTGTTCGGCGCGTCGGTGCGCACCCGCTTCTGCGAAAGGCTGGGCCGCCCCGCGCCGCCGATCCCCGAGGAGGGATACGTCGGCGCCTACGTGGCCGAGATCGCCGCGGCGCTGGACCCGGCCGAGGCGGAGGGCTGGCTCGCGCTTCCGGAGACGGAGCAGCGGGCCGCATTCGGCCGGGCGGCCATCGACGCGATGGTCGAACGCCAGCGCGCCCAGCTCGAGCAGTTCGGAGTCCGGATGAGCCGCTGGTACCGTGAGAGCGAGCTGCATCGCGCCGGCGCCGTGGAGCGCGCTCTCGAGAGGCTCCGGGAGCGGGGGCACGTCTACGAGAAGGACGGCGCGGTCTGGTTCCGCTCGTCCCAGTTCGGTGACCAGGAGGACCGGGTCGTGGTCCGCTCGAACGGACTCCCGACGTATTTCCTCCCGGACATCGCCTACCACGACGACAAGCTGTCGCGCGGCTACGACAAGGCGATCAATATCCTGGGTCCGGACCACCACGGCTCCATCGCCCGCATGAGGGGAGCG
>JBKJXM010000060.1:0-8797 GCA_046716305.1 Candidatus Eiseniibacteriota bacterium | reverse complement strand
CCGGCCGCGAGATCGCTGAAGAGCACCACCGGCGCGTCCTCCGGGAGCCGTTCGATCTCCTCCACGATCTTCTCCACCAGGGCATCCGCCGAGAGGCCGGTGTTGCTGATGGTGACCGCGTCCTGCTGCTCCCCCAGGATCGCCTCGACCGTGCGCACCAGCTCCCGCCCCAGCACGCCGTGCGTGACCAGGATCGCGATCGGGCGGGCGGAGCTCGTGGAGACCGGAGGGCTCGGGGAGCTCGGGGCATTCATGAGGGCGGGCTACTCGGTGTCGTCCCGGACGAGCGGGTTCGAGAGGAGCTTCATGCGCATCGACTCCAAGAGCCGGTCGTTCAAGGCGCGCGCGGGGTGGTAGCCGTACACCTTGACCAGGTGGTTCAGGGCCACCACCTCGGCGATCACGGTGATGTTCTTTCCCGGGAAGATGGGGATGGTGACGAGGGGGATGTCCACCTCGAGGTGTTTCACCGTCTGCTCGTCCATTCCCAGGCGCTCGTAGTCGCGCGCGTCGCTCCAGTCGGTCAGGTGGACCTCCACCTCCACGCGTTTCTGTCCGCGGATCGAGCGGATGCCGAAGATGGACTGCACGTCGATGATCCCGAGGCCGCGGATCTCCATGGTGTGCTTCAGCACTTCGTTGCACGCCCCGATCAGGATGTCACCGTGGCGCCGCGTGATCCGGACCACGTCGTCGGCCACGAGGCGGTGGCCGCGCTCCACCAGGTCGAGCGCGGTCTCGCTCTTTCCGATGCCGCTCCGGCCGGTGAACAAAAGCCCCACGCCGTAGACGTCCACCAGGGAGCCGTGCGTGGTGACCGAGGGGGCGAAGACGAAGTCGAGATACGCGGTGAGCTGGTGGATGAAGGGGGTCGTGTCCTGCGGCGTGCGGAAGAGCGGCGTGCCCTCCCGGTTCGCGCGCTCGAGCAGCCCGGACGGCAGCTCCAGCGCCTTCGCCACGATGATGCACGGCACCTTGAACTGGAAGAAGCGGTCGAGCGCCGAGGCCTTTTCCATCTCGCTCAGCGTCTGGAAGTAGGCGATCTCAGTCCGGCCGAAGATCTGGATGCGCTCGGCCAGGAAGTTCTCGGTGAATCCCATGAGCGCCATCCCCGGGCGGTTGATGTCGCTCAGGGTGATGGGCACCGTGGAATCGCTGGAATTGGAGAGAAGCTCGAGGCTGAGCTGGTCCTTCTGTGTCTCGTAAAGCTGCGCGACCGTGAGGGTGGTCGGCGGGCTAGTCGAGCTCAAGGAGCGCGACCTCCTTGTCCCCGAGGCGGTACGCGACGCGGAGGCCCGAGCTGGCCCCGCGCTCCGAGAAGACCAGCACGGGCTTGTTCCCCTTCAAAAGAGCGCGCGCGGCCTGCTCGGCCGACAGGACGGGCGCGCGAGTCCGGCTCCGCACCAGCGCGATGCCGGGTGCGCGCGTGCTGGGCAGAGGGGGCGCCTCCACCTCGGCCGGCTCGACCCGACGGGTCGGCCCCCGCTTCTGGCTGTCCTTGATTCGCTCCTTCTTCCGGATCAGCGCCTTCTCCTGCTTCGCGAGCACCTGGTCCAGCGCGACCATCGGGTCGGCGTCGGTTCCCTTGGTGACGAGATCGACCGAGTTCCCATGAAGGTGGATCTCCGCCGTGTAGCGGTATCCGTCCTTGGTGACGGTCAGCTCGGCGTGGATCAGGTGGGGATAGAAACGGGCGAGCTTCTCGATGCGGGCTTCCGCGTGCTCCCGGAACGCGGGCGTCGGCTTCCAGTGCCGCCCCTTGATCGTGATGTTCATGGGCTTCCCTCTTTCTTGGGATCGCGCCGCGGCACGGCTCAGGCGTAACGGCGCCGCGCCCGCGCGGGAAGGATTCGGAGGGCTTCGCGGTACTTGGCGACCGTGCGGCGAGCGATCCGGAGGCCCGACTCCTGGAGGACCTCCGCGATGCGCTGGTCGCTCATCGGGTCCAGCTTGTCCTCGCCGTTGATGAGTTGGAGGATCTTGTCCTTGGCGGCCTTGGCGGAGACGTCGTCTCCCTCGTCGGTGGCCAGGCCGCTCGAGAAGAAGTACTTCAACTCGAAGACGCCGCGCGGGGTCTGCACGTACTTGCTGGTGGTCACGCGACTCACCGTGGACTCGTGCATGCCGATCTGATTGGCGATCTGCTGCAGGGTGAGAGGGCGAAGACCCTCGACCCCCTTCTCGAAGAAGTCCTTCTGCTCCTCGACGATCCGCCGCATCACCTTGATCATGGTCTTCCGGCGCTGCTCGATCGTCTGGATCAGCCACTTCGCCGAGTTCAGCTTCTCGGAGATGAACTTTCGTTCTTCGTCTCCGCCGGTCTTCTTCCGGAGGATGTGCTGGTAGGCGTTGTTGATCCGCAGCCGGGGCACGTTCCGGTCGTTCAGCGAGACGACGTAGTCCTCGCCGACGCGCTCCACGACCAGGTCCGGCGTCACGTAGCGCGTCTCCTCGGCCGCCACCTCCTGCCCCGGACGCGGGTCGAGCGTGGCGATGAGATCCCCCGCCCCCTGCACCTCCTCGACCGTGCAGCGCATGCTCCGGGCGATCTCGCTGAAGCGCTTGTTCAGGAGATTGTCGAACTGCTCCTGGACGATCCGCCCGGCCAGGGTCGTCTTGAGGTTTTTCTGCGAGAGCTGGATCCAGAGGCACTCTTGGAGGTTCCGCGCACCCACGCCGGCCGGATCGAAGGACTGGATGATCGCGAGCACCTCCTCCACCTTCTCGGGGGGCATGCTCAGGGTCTCGGCGACCTCGTCCACCGTCGTCTGGAGGTAACCGTTCTCGTCGATGGAGCCGATCAGGTAGTCGCCGATCGCCAGCTCCAGCTCGCCCATCCCGGTCAGGCGAAGCTGCTCCGACAGGTGCTCGCTCAGACTCTTCACCGTGACCGGCACCTTCTCGTAGAACTCCTCGCCGGGATCGTCCGTGCGCGGCGCCACCGGGCCGTCCCACATCGAATCGGGCCAGAAGTCTTCCCACTCCACCTTTTGCTCCTCGGGCGTACCGTCCGGAGTGCCGTCCGCGGTCTCGGCCTGGTCGGACTCCTTGAGCCCGCTCTCCTCTTTGGCGTCGTCGATCTCCTGGACTTCCTCCACCTCGTCCACTTCCTCGAGCATCGGGTTCCGCTCCAGCTCGGCCTTCAGGGCCTGCTGCAATTCCAGCGTGGGCATCTGGAGCAGCTTCAACGCCTGCTGCAGACGCTGCGTGATGATCAGCGTCTGCCGCATCTGCTGGTGGAGGCCGGCTTTCATTTCCATCGGATGTCTTCCTCAGTCCAGCCGGAACCGCTCGCCCAGATAGATCTGGCGAGCGACCGGGTCCTGGGCCAGCTCCTGGCTCGTGCCCTGGAGCAGGATGCGCCCCTCGAACATGATGTACGCGCGGTCCGTCGTGCTCAAGGTTTCCCGCACGTTGTGGTCGGTGATCAAAATGCCCAGGCCCTTCGCCTGGAGCCGCGCGACGATGTCCTGGATCTCGGCCACCGCGATCGGGTCGATCCCCACGAACGGCTCGTCCAGCAGCATGAACTTCGGCTCCGTCACCAGCGCCCGCGTGATCTCCACGCGGCGCCGCTCCCCTCCCGACAGGTTGTATCCCCTCCGGTCGGCGAGGTGCGCGATGTTCAGCTCCTCGAGGAGCTGCGCGAGCCGCGAGGCCCGCTCCTTCCGCGAGAGCGGCAGCGTCTCCAAGACCGCGAGGATGTTCTCTCGGACCGTGAGCCGCCGGAAGATCGACGGCTCCTGCGCGAGATATCCGATCCCCAGCCGCGCGCGCCGGTGCATCGGCATTTTGCTGATCTCGTGCCCGTCGACCAGGATCTGCCCCGCGTCTGCGCGAAGCAGGCCGACGATGAGGTAGAAGGTGGTCGTCTTGCCGGCGCCGTTGGGCCCCAGGAGGCCGACCACCTCGCCGCGCTCGACCGTGATCGAGACCTTATCGACCACCTTCCACTGGCCGTAATAGCGCTCGAGATCCCGCGCCACCAGGCCGCTCACGGCGCGATCGAGTCCTTGGCCTCCAGATCCCGCACCTCGGCGCGTACCTCGTGCCGGATGTGGAAGTGGTCGAGGTTCGGGTCGCTCTCGAACCCGTACCCCGTCACGACGTCGTGCTTCCGGGTAACCTTGACGAAACCGTCGGAGAGAATCTTCCCCGCCCGGTTCTGCCAGCGTAGCGAGTCGGTCTCCATCCGGATGCCGCTCTCCGTCGTCACCACCACGTTCCCTCGCGCTTCCAGGTCGTTCGTGCGCTGATGCACCCGGCCCTGCTTCGCGACCAGGGTGGAGAACTTCTTCCCTTCCTTGTCGAAAAACTCGATCCGGACCGTCTTCGCGTCCACGAGGCTCTGATCGTTGTACATCGCGGCGTACTCGGCCCAGAGGGTCCAGTTCTTCGTCCCCTCCAGGCTTTCCGTGAGCGTGAAGTCGCGCGCCTCCTGATCCGGCACGCGAACGACCTTCCCGCCGGGAGTCGACGGCGCCTGCTTGTGGCATCCCAGAACGACGAGCGATGCCGCCAAGAACAAGCCCAGTCGGGCCGCGCGGCGCCGGGCGCGTGCCCGCAGGCATAGCTCGTGCCGCACCCCGCAACGCGACTCTAGCACGGTGCTTCGAGCGCGGTCAAAACTGATGCACCGGCATGACGTTACCTTGCGCGGACTCCGAGGCAGTCGTGGAGGTGCAGGACCCCCGCCGGGGCGCCGGCCCCGTCCAGGACGACCAGCGAGGTGATCGGCCCCCCCTCGTTTTCCTCCATGGTCCGGACGGCGCGGGCGATCGTCGCGTCGGCCTCGATCCGCCGGGGCGAGCGCGACATGACCGCGGCCACCGGCTGGGCCAGGTCCGTCCCGCCGCGGAGGAGGATCCGCTTCAGGTCGCCGTCGGTGAGGATTCCGGCGAGCCGGCCCTGGGCGTCCACGACGGTCGTCATCCCCAGCCGCTTGTTCAGGATCTCGAGGAGCGCCTGGCGCAGGGTCGCCTCTTCGGAGACACGCGGGAGCCCGTCTCCCTGGTGCATGAGATCGGCGACGCGGAGCGAGGCCGCGCGCCCCAGCACGCCGCCGGGGTGGAGGACGGCGAAGTCATCGCGCGTAAACCCCTTCAGGCGGAGAAGGACGATGGCGACCGCGTCCCCCAGCGCGAGCATCGCGGTGGTCGAGGAGGTGGGCACCAGGTCCTCGCCACACGCCTCGCGCGGGGTACCGATGTCGAGGACGTGGTCGGCGGCGAGGCCGAGAGAGGAGGCTGGGCTCCCGGTCATCGCGATCACGGCCACGCCGCGTCTCCGGAAGGCCGGGATCAGGTCGAGAAGCTCGCGCGTCTCGCCGCTCTTCGAGAGCAGGAGCGCCGCGTCGTCGGCCGACACGATCCCCAGGTCGCCGTGCACGGCGTCCACCGGATGGACGAAGGTCGAGGGCGTGCCGGTGCTGGTGAGGGTGGCCGCGATCTTCTTTGCGACCAGGCCCGACTTGCCCACGCCCAGCGTGAGCACCTGCCCCCGGACCTCGGCGAGGGCGCGAATCGCGGCCTCGAACTCGCGGCCGATGCGGGCCTTGAGCTGGGTGACGGCGGCGCCCTCCAGATCGAGCACCTCCCGCGCCCACTCGCAAATGCTCGACTTGGTGCGCGCTTCGGCTGCCACGGCCGCGCCATCGCCTTTGGTCTGGGTCATGCCTTCTGTCCCTCCAGAACCACCGTATCGGCAACAGTTTGGTGAATCTTCATCAAGCTTCGTAAGAGTTCTTCCAGCTCCGCGAGTGGCCACTGCGTCTCCCGGTCCGAGCGGGCGCGCTCGGGATCGGGATGGGTCTCGATGAAGACGCCGTCCACGCCCGCGGCGACGGCCGCGCGCGCCAGGGTCGGGATCATCGCGCGGTCGCCCCCGGTCACCGACCCGGAGGGGCGCTGCACCGAGTGGGTCGCATCGTAGAAGACCGGGCACCCCAGCGACCGCATCACCGGAATCCCGCGAAAGTCCACCACCAGGTCGCCGTGGCCGAACGTGGTCCCCCGCTCCGTGAGGATCAGCCCCGACGCGCCGGCGGCGCGGGCCTTATCGACCACGTGGCGCATCCCAGCGGGTGCCAGGAACTGCCCCTTCTTTATGTGGAGCGGCTTCCCGGAGCGCGCCGCCTCTTCGATGAGCGGCGTCTGTCGGCAGAGAAACGCGGGGATCTGAAGCATGTCGAGCACCGCCGCGGCTTCCTCGACCTCAGTCGATTCATGGATGTCGCTAGTGACCGGAACACCGGCCACTTCCCGGATGCGGGCCATCGAGCGGAGCCCCTCCGAGGGGCCCGGTCCGCGATAGGAATCGGCGGAGGTGCGGTTGGCCTTGGCGTAGGAGGCCTTGAACACGAACGGCATCCCCAAAAGCGCCGCGATCCGCTTCGCCTCGCGCGCGATCTCGAGGGCCATCCCCTCGTCCTCGAGCACGCACGGTCCGGCGATGAGCGACAACCCGCCGGGAGCGATCGTGACCGAGCCCACCGTCACCGGTGCGATCGCCGACGGACGCTTGCTCACGGGCGCGGCGCTCCGGACGCGCTCTCGCGGGCGGGAGCGCCCGCCTCGCGCCGGCGGCGCTCTTCGTTGGCGGCGCGGATGAAGCCCCGGAAGAGCGGGTGCGGATCCGAGGGGCGGGAGCGGAGCTCGGGGTGGAACTGCACCCCCACGAACCAGGGGTGATCAGGCAGCTCCACGATCTCGACCAGGTCGCGCTCCTCTTCCAGTCCCGTGAAGCGCATCCCCCGCTCCAGAAAAAGATCGCGGAAGGAGTTATTGAACTCGTAGCGGTGCCGGTGGCGCTCGGCCACGCGGGGCGCCGCATACTCGGCCTGCGCCCGGCTGCCCGGCGCGAGCGCGCAGCCGTAGGAGCCCAGGCGCATCGTCCCGCCCATCTGGGCCAGCCCCTCCTGCTCGGGGAGGAGATCGATCACGGCGTGCGGCGTCGCGGGATCGAACTCCGACGAGTCGGCGCCCTTCAGTCCGGCCACGTCGCGGGCGAACTCGATCACCGCGCACTGCATGCCGAGGCAGATGCCGAAGAAGGGGATCTTCCGCTCGCGGGCGTAGCGCGCCGCCTGGACCATCCCCTCGGTGCCGCGGTCCCCGAAGCCGCCGGGGATCAGGATGCCGTGCCCCTGGCCCAGGAGCGCCTCGGGGCCGTCCAGCTCGACCCGCTCCGAGTCCACCCAGTCGATCCGCACCGTCACGCCGTTCGCCACGGCCGCGTGCTGGATCGCCTCCTGGATGCTCTTGTACGCGTCGCGGAGGTGCGTGTACTTGCCCACGACGGAGATGGTGACCGTGTCCTTGGCGGATCGCATCCCTTCCTGGAAGGCCTGCCAGGCGCGAAGGTCGGCGGGACCCGCGTCCAGGCGGAGCATCGTGACGATCTGATCGTCCAGCCCGCCCTTGTGGAACATGAGCGGCACCTCGTAGATCGAGGACACGTCGATCGCCTCGATCACCGACCGCGTCGGCACGTTGCAGAAGAGCCCGATCTTCTCCTTCACCTCCTGCGGCAGCGGCACCTCGGTGCGGCAGAGAAGGAGGTCGGGCTGGATGCCGATCGCGCGGAGCTCCTTCACCGAGTGCTGCGTCGGCTTGGTCTTGATCTCGCGAGCCGCGCCCAGGTGCGGCACCAGCGTGACGTGGATGAAGAGCGTGTTCAGGGAAGAGAGCTCCAGGCGGAGCTGCCGGATCGCCTCGAGAAACGGAAGCGACTCGATGTCGCCCACCGTGCCCCCGATCTCCACGATCGCGACGTCCACCGGCTTCCCCTTGGTGAGCGAGAGCATGCGCGCCTTGATCTCGTCGGTGACGTGGGGAATGACCTGCACGGTGCGCCCCAGGTAGTCGCCGCGGCGCTCCTTCTGGATGACCGAGTCGTAGATCTGCCCCGCCGTGACGTTGTTCTCGCGTCCCAGGGAGACGCCCAGGAAGCGCTCGTAGTGGCCCACGTCGAGGTCGGTCTCGGCCCCGTCGTCGGTGACGTAGACCTCGCCGTGCTGGTAGGGGCTCATCGTCCCCGGGTCCACGTTCAGGTAGGGATCGAATTTCTGGAGCGTCACGGACAGTCCCCGCGACTTGAGCAGGGAGCCGATCGCCGAAGCGGCGATCCCCTTCCCCAGAGACGAGACGACGCCTCCGGTCACGAACACGAACTTGGTCATCGGCTGGCTCCCCCCTTCATCGCTGCCCCCCAACGAGTCCGAGCCCGGGCTAAATCCTCGGGCGTGTCGATGCCGATCGAATGATAGTCGCCCACGGCGACGTGGATCTCGATTCCGTTCCAGAGCGCGCGGAGCTGCTCCAGCCGCTCGCTCGTCTCGAGTGGGCAGGGCGGAAGCGCCGCCAGCTCCTTGAGAGCGGCGAAGCGGTAGGCGTAGAGGCCCACGTGGAGCAGTGGCGGCAGGTGCGCTCCCGCGCCATGAGGGATCGCGGAGCGCGAGAAGTAGAGCGCGCGTCCCAGGCGGTCCACCACGACCTTGACCCGGTTCGGGTCGCTCGGGTCGTCGTCCGGCGCGAAGGGCGCGGCCAAGGTCGCCATGCGCACTTCGGGACGGTCGAACAGGCGGACCAGATGGTCGAGCCCGGCGGGATTCAGGAACGGCTCGTCCCCCTGGACGTTCAGCACGATGGGATCGGCGTCGAGGTCCTTCCGGAGAAGGGCGGCCGCCTCGGCCACGCGGTCGAGCCCCGACGGGTGGTCGGCGCGCGTCATCACGGGCGTCCCTCCGGCGGCGGTGACCGCCGCGGCGACGCGCTCGCTATCGGTCGCGACCCAGACC
>JBKJXM010000059.1:0-2545 GCA_046716305.1 Candidatus Eiseniibacteriota bacterium | reverse complement strand
GTTCAGGACCTTCACCGAGAGTCCGATCTGCCCCTGACTGCCGAGGCTTGTCGAAACCCCCCCGTAATTCACCTTACTTTCGCCGATGTAGCTGCTGTAGGAGACCATCGCCTCACCCTGGTCGGTTGCTGCGAGCGAGGCCGGGTTCCAGTAGACGTTTCGGAGTCCGCCCCCGAGCGCCACGGTGGAGCCGCCGGTCGCGATGGATGCCGCGCCGACAGGAATACGCAGCTCCTGAGCTCCCGCCGTGCCGATCCGATCCAATCCCCCCGCGCCTGCCGTCGCGGCCTGAGCCACGAGGGCGACCGGCAGGACCCACTGCGTCAGCACCTTCTTCATGTCAACCCTCCGTTGCTGGAAGGATGGTCTGTTTCGTTCATTTCCGCACGCCCGCTCAGAAGGTGTCAAGGCGCTCCTCCTCGGCGAACACCGCCACGCGCACGGTTGTGGCGCCTACGCCGGTCACCTCGATGCGGGCGATGTAGATCCCGCTGGCCACGGGCAGGCGGTTGTCGTTGTTCAGGTCCCAGACGATTTCCGACCTCGACATGTCGTCGCCGCTCTGCGCCGAACGGCGGATCGTGCGGACCCTATCTCCGGCAAGATTGAATATCCGGATGGTCACGTCACGTGACGCGGGGATATTGGTGAACTTCATTACGCGATCGAACTGGGTAAGCTCGTATTGCGAGTGCGCGTAATAAGGGTTAGGGACCGCCCGGATCTTCTTGAGGTCGTTCCCCACGATCGTCCCCGGCGCCGCTCCCGAGGGCACCGTGCGGAACTCGAACACGTCGCCCGGGCAGAGCCGCCCGCCGCGAACGATGAATCTTCCATCGACGGGGAGTGTCGCGCTCGACCCCTGCGCCGGGTAGAGTGTGAATCGACCCAGCGTCTGGCTCCCCGGATCGTCCGCCGTGTAATCAGACGAGATCAGGCCCGGGGCTCCCCACGGGATGGAGGCATAGGGAATCAGTCGGACGTACGCTGCATCGCCCCAATCCCACATGCCGTTTCCGTTCCGGTCCCGAATCATCACGGACACCTTCACGTCATCGGACGGGTCCTCGAGCGAGCACGCGCCTAAGTCGTACATCTCGAAGGGGACTTTGAACGTCGCCTGATCCGAAGGGGAACCTCCCGCGTACGCCCAGGCGAACTCGGTCGTGTCGGGAAGCACGCGGATCAGATAGTCGTGCATCACGGCGCCGTGGTCGTTGAAGTCGTAGAAGCTCACATCGACCGGCCCGTCTGGGTAGAAGACATAATTGCTGAACACGTACCGTCCGGAGGAATCAACCACGGCGGGCCCCGCGAGTATGTTCGTCGAATCGGTCGCTCCGAGGAGCCCGGTCCCTCCCTCGAGCTGGAAGATCATCGACGGATTCGTGGTGTTGATGATCGTCGGCGTGAAACCGTTCACCAGCGCGCCGCTTTGTCCGGTGGCGATCGTGTCCCCGGAGGAGACGTTGAAGATACTGTAGGTTGCGTCGGTTGGGCCGACGATGAGGCGGTAGAGCGAATCCGCTATGTTCGGAGCGACTTGGTTGATCACGACCCGGTTTCCGGCGACCGACCCGTCGATCTGCCGCGCCTCGACCGTGAAGACCGCGTTGCTTCCCTTGGGCACGGCCCGGGTCACGTTGATCCCGCTCTCCAACACTTCGCTGACCGTCCCGACCTCACTCCCCCCTATCACGAACGGGGCCGTGTTCAGGCTGTCATAGGAGAAGGCGGTGACTGCGAAATAGTACTCCTTGTAGTTGACGAGGCGTCCGCCCCGAATGGCGTCGTCCGTGATATCGATCGTGAACTGCAGCCCCTCGTCCGTCCCGTTCACGGCCAGAGCCCGGGCAATCCCGACTTCAGCGTCGCAGACGTCGCTGTACAGTCGTCCGATCTGATTGCCTGCCCGGTCGTACGTCGCGATCACCACGCCGCCCGATGCGGAGCCGGCGGAGGGGAACTGATATACGCGGTACCCTTCGAAGACGAAGTGTTGCGGGCCCTTTACCGATTGAGTGCCCACGGCCGCCCGGTCCCAGGTCAGCCGGACTCTGCGGTCCAGCTCTTGCGCGTAGACCGTCGGGTCGGGGGGAGGTTGAGGAATGTCAAAGTTCAAGTCAAAGGCGCGCTGTGCCTCGTCGTCGTTGCACTTCAGCGCCAGTACGGAAGAAGTTCGGCTGGCCCCCTGGCCGATGAGGATCGCCGTCACGACTTCCTGCGTGTCGCCCGGCGCCATCGTGAACGGACCCGAAGAGAGCATCAAGCGGCGATCGCCGGGGTTCGAGTCGAGCCAGTTCGTTGCGCTGCTCGCACCGGCAGGATTGAGGCCCGACACCTGATACTTCGTGATCGGGAGCGCCGTGTCGTTCAGAACGTGCACGGGGGTCCCGTCCTTGTTCAACCCTTTCATGTAGCTGTAGGTCTCGATGTGCGAGGAGGGATCGGTTCCATTGATGTATTTGTTGAAGGAGCTCATCCCGAGCGGGCTTCCGGCAACCGAAGGGCCCTTGAAGAAGTCGTAACCCACGGCGGGCGGCGC
>JBKJXM010000058.1:0-10879 GCA_046716305.1 Candidatus Eiseniibacteriota bacterium | reverse complement strand
ACGATGTCCACCGGCCGCGCCCCCACGTCCACCATCCGCTGGCGCGCGAGGATCGACTCGAGCCGGCGGATCTGGTCCTTGTGGCGCCCCGCGCGCTCGTACTCGCGCCGTTCCGCCGCCTTCCCTTGCAGCTCCCGCAGCCGATCCACCACGTGCTCCCGCTTCCCCACGAGGAAGTCGCAGAACTGGTCCACCATCGCGCGGTAATCGGCCTGGGTCTGCATGGCGATGCACGGCGCGGTGCAGCGGCCGATGTGGAACTCGAGGCATTCCTTGTTCGCCGCGATGTGCGCCTCGATGTTCGTGCAGGTCCGGATCGGAAAGATCGTCTGGATCTGCCGGAGGAGCGCCCGGAGCGCGCTCACCTCCGTGTACGGCCCAAAGTAGCGCGCGCCGTCCTTCTCCACGCGCCGGACCAGGGCCACGCGCGGAAACGACTCCTGCCACGAGACGCGCACGTAGGGGTAGCGCTTGTCGTCCTTGAGCCGGATGTTGTACGGCGGCTGCCGCTCCCGGACCAGCGTCGACTCCAAGATTAGCGCGTCGGTCTCGCTCTCGGCCGCGATGTACTCCACGGTCGTGACGCGCTGGATGAGCGCCACCTGGCGCACGCCGATCTGCTCCGGGCGGCTGAAGTGCGAGCGGACGCGGTGGTCCAGCCGCTTTGCCTTCCCGACGTACAGCACTTCCCCCTTCGCGCCCCGGAAGATGTAAACACCGGGCTGCGCGGGGAGAGCGCCGATCTGGGATTCGAGCGTCGATGGGGTCATGGGAGCGGGTCCGTCCAGCGCAGTATATCACTCGGGCGCTTGCGATTGACAGGCTCGGGCAGGACGGCTACCATCGCAGGCTCACTGCTAAGATGCGACACACATCCGGAGGAATGAGATGCCGCACCACAAGTCCGCGATCAAACGCATGCGCACCTCGAAGCGCGACCGCACCAAGAACATCGCGGTCCGGTCCGAGCTAAAGACGCTTCTGAAGAAGATGGCGGAGAAGCCTACGGACAAAGAAGTTATGCGGATGGCAGTTTCGCAGCTCGACCGGGCCGTCAAGAAGGGCGTTCTAAAGAAGGCAGTGGCGAATCGCCGGAAGTCGCGGCTGGCGCTGGCGGCGAATCGGGTGGGGTCTACGGCTAAGAAGTAGCGGGCGCCGTGGTGCCGCTTAGCAGCCGGGCGCTACGCGAAAAGCGGAGGGCCCCACACCTACCCCTCGCAGACTCAGGCTACTCCTGTCATCGCTGTCTTCACACGCTTCGCTATAGTCTCCACCGCCTCAGCCACCGGCACCTTCTCCACAGCACCGGTCTTCCGGTCGCGCAGCTCGATGATGCCCTCGGCCAATCCTCGCTCCCCCACCGTCACCCGTAGCGGCATGCCCAGCAGGTCGGCGTCCTTGAATTTTGCTCCGGGGCGCTCGTCGCGGTCGTCGTAGAGCACGTCCAGTCCCCGCTTCTCCAGGCCTGCTACAAGCGTCTCGGATGTTTCGCGCGAGGCGTCGTGCTTCTGGTTCACGGGGAGCACGTGCACTTGGAACGGGGCAATCGGCATGGGCCAGATGATGCCGTTCTCGTCGTGCGACTGCTCGATGACGGCGGCCACCGTGCGCGTGATCCCGATGCCGTAGGTCCCCATGACGATCGTCTTCTCCGCGCCGGAGGGATCGAGGAACCGCGCGGCCATCGGGTCGGAGTAGCGGAGGCCCAGCTTGAAGATGTGGCCTACCTCGATCCCGCGCGTCACCGAGAGCTCGTCCCCGCAACGCGGGCAGCGGTCGCCGCGGCGAGCGGTGGCGACGTCGGCGCGCTCGGTCGCTTTCACGTCGCGGCCGATCCGCACGTTCACCAGGTGCACGTCCTTCTTGTTGCCGCCGGCCACCCAGTTCTTCCCCTCCTGGACGGAGGGATCCCACAGCGTGCGGATGCGAGACTCCAGCCCGACCGGACCCGTGAAGCCGAGCGGGCCGCCCGTGAGCTGCTCGATCTCCGGACCGGTCGCGAGCCGCAACGGTGCGCCGCCCAGGTAGCGGCTCAGCTTGGCCTCGTTCAGCTCGCGGTCGCCCGGCACGACGGCGAGCACGGGATCCCCGCCCGCCCAGAAGACCAGCGTCTTCAACAGGCGGTCGCTCGTGACGCCCAGAAAGGCAGCGACCTCCTCGACGGTCTTCTTCCCCGGCGTCTCGCGCTCGGCCATGGGGGCCTCGGCCTCGTGCGGCGACGGCGGCAGCGCGAACTTGGCGCTCTCGGCGGAGGCGGCGTAGCCGCACGCCGATGAGAAGACCTCGGACTCCCCTGATTCGGCGGTCACCATGAACTCGTGGTTCACGTCGCCGCCGATCGCGCCGGAGTCAGCTTCGACCACGACGAACGAGAGGCCGCAGCGCCGGAAGATCGCGGTGTAGGCGCGGCGCATCGCCTCGTAGCCCTCCTCCAGCGAGCCCTCGTCGGCATGGAACGAGTAGCCGTCCTTCATGAGGAACTCGCGCGCCCGCATCAGTCCGAAGCGGGGGCGCACCTCGTCCCGGAACTTCACCCCGATCTGGTACAGGTTGAGCGGAAGATCGCGATAGGAGCGGACGTGACCCCGGACCAAGTCGACCACCGCCTCTTCGTGCGTCGGGCCCACGGCGTAGTCGCGGTCGTGGCGGTCCCGCTGGCGGAATAGCTCCTTCCCGTACTTCTCCCAGCGCCCCGACTCCTTCCACAGCTCGCTCGGCATGAGGATGGGGAGCGACAGCTCCTGCGCGCCCTCGCGATTCAATTCCTCGCGCACGATGCGCATCACGTTGGACGCGGCGCGCCATCCCATCGGGAGAAGGCTGTAGATCCCCGCCGCGTGCTTCCGGAGCATCCCCGCGCGCGTCATCAAGCGGTGGCTCACCAGCTCGGCGTCGGCGGGATCTTCCTTGAGCGTCGGGATGAAGGCCTGCGAAAAGCGCATGCGGGTTTGGCTCCTAGGTTCCGGTGAGTGCGTCTTCGAACGAGTAGAGGCTGGCCGGCTTCCGATGGAGGAAGCGCGCCGCGCGCAGTGCGCCCCGCGCGAACACGGCCCGGTCGAGCACGGTGTGGCCGAGCGTGAGGACTTCCCCCTCGCCGCTCAGAACGACTTCATGGGTGCCCGGCGCGGTGCCGCCGCGGATGGAATGGATCCGGACGCCGCCCGGGCGCCGGTCGGTGCCCACGCCCGCGAGCAGTCCCGCGAGCCCGGATGCCGTCCCGCTGGGCGCGTCCTTCTTCGCGGCGTGGTGGTGCTCCACCACGTCGGCGTCGTAGGCCCCGCGCGCTCCGGCCGGGAGATCGCGCAGGAGTGCCGAGAGCACCGCGATCCCCAGGCTCAGATTCCGGGAGCGCAGTACGGCCACGCGCGACGCCAGCATCTCGATCCGCGCTTCGGTCGCGGGCGTCAGTCCAGTGGTCCCGGCCACCAGCGCCCGCGGCGTGCGCTCCAGCACGTCGAGCAGATGCTCGGTGCCCGCCGCGACGCTCACGTCGATGACGACCAGGTCGGGAGGGAGCGATGGAAGAGATTCGGCCAGCGCCTCCGAGCGGTGCCAGACGCACCCGTCCGGGCATGGCTCCTCGTCCTTCCCTCGCGCGACGCAGGCTCGGAGCGCGAATTTCGGGGTGCCGGCGAGCGCGACGCGGATGGCGCGGCCCATCCGGCCGGTGGCGCCGTAGAGGACGATGGGAACAGGTGCCGGGGGGCCCGCCACGCGCTCAGTGCGCGGCGCGGGCCGGGGCGCGGAGACCCAAGCCGTCCAGGGTTTCTTCGACCGCGCGGGCGGTCTCGGGGCGAACCGTGACGAGCGGCAGGCGCACTTCGGCCGAGGTGACGCCCAGCACGGAGAGCGCATGCTTCAGGGGCGCCGGATTGGTTTCGAGGAAGAGAGCGCGGAAGAACGGGAAGAGCCGCCGGTGCACTGCTTCGGCCTCAGCGACGCGGCCCGCGCGGAAATGTTCTCCCATCGCGACGATCTCGGCCGCCACGACGTGCCCGGCCACCGAGACGACCCCGCGCGCCCCGACCGCGAGCAGCGGCAGGTAGAGGGCGTCGTCCCCCGCGAGGATCGCGATGTCGGAGCGGGCGCGGATGGCGCTCGCCTGGTCCACGGAGCCGCTCGCCTCCTTGATCGCGGCGATGCGCGGGTGCTCCGCCAGCCGCACCACCGTCTCGGGCAGCACGTTCGCGCCGGTGCGGGACGGGACATTGTAGAGAACGATCGGCCGGTCGATGGCGTCGGCGACGGCGCGGTAGTGGCCGAGGATCCCCTCCTGGGTCGGCCGGCAGGAGTACGGCGTGATGACCATCACCGCGTCCACGCCCAGTTTGATCGCCTCGCGCGAGAGCTCGATCGTCTCCTCGGTCACGGCGGTGCCGGTGCCGGCGATGACGGCGGCCTTCCCCTTCGCGGCTTCCAGCACGGTGCGGATGACCAGCGTCCGCTCCTCACGAGTGAGCGACGTCGCCTCGCCGGTGCAGCCGCACGGATAGAGGGCCCGCACGCCGCGCGCGACCAGCGTCCGGGCCAGCGCGGCGAGCGCCCCGTGTCCACGGCCCCGCGCTGGAACGGCGTGACCAGCGCGACGCCCAATCCCTGGAACAGGCTTTCCGGACGGTCGCTCATGACGTTTCTCCCTTCGGGTTGCCCCGCCAGCGCAAGCTATCCACCGCCGCCTCGAGGGGCCCCCGATCGCGACGTCGGACCCTCCAGCGGCTGGAAGTCGAACAGGAGGTCGCGGCGCTCCTCCTCGGGCTTGAGATCGAACACCTCCCCGCTCCGCACCTCGAGCGCGGGCGGTGTTCCATCGGGTCCCGGGACGCGCAGCGCGCGGAGGGTCCACGAGCCCGCCGGCACGCGCAGCGTGAATGCACCCGGCCCGGCCCGGTCGACGCGCTTCGCCACCGTCGAGTCGGCCGTGCCGCGCGCCTCCACGCGGTAGCGCGCGGTGGAGTCCCTGGCCGCGATCGTGCCCGAGAGTAGGGCGGGCGCGCGCGGGTCGACCGCCACGATGTTGATACTATCCGCGACCGTGCGATCAGGTGTCAATCGGATCGGGTCGGGGTACCCCACGAGCACGTCCAGCTCCTCGTCGTAAGAGTCGTTCGTGTTCTTGTCGTAGAAGGCGAACACGCGGTAGGACTGCTCCAACGCCACGCCGGTGATCGCGTAGATTCCCGCCGTGTCGGTGGCCGCCTCGTAGAGCGGCTCGAAATCCGCCGAGGTGTCCGGACGGTCGCCGTACGTCGCCGGGAACACCAGGATCGGAATGCCGCTCCGCAAAAGGGTGACCGCGCGAACCACGCCGGCGATCCCTCCCGGAGCGAGCGAATCGCCCGTGGCGAAGTGGATCGTGACCGGCGCGCCCAGCGCCATGCCGTGCGCGTCGCGCGCGGAGCCGCGGAGCACCACGTGGTAGGTCGTGTTCGGCCGGAGCGGCTCGCCCCACGACATGCGGAAGCGGCGCCCGCTCCACTGGTACTGGGGCCGCTCCAAGGGCGGTCGGATGCGCGCGGCGTCCCGCACGCTCCCGTGATCCATCCCTTCGGAGAAGAGGAATTCGACCACGACGTCGAGCGGGACCCGGACGGAGGAATCGGCCGGGGTGGTCGCGATCACCTGCGGCGGGGTCGCGTCGAGCGGTCCACCCGGAGGGGGGATCGACCTGGCGCAGCCCCACGCCCCCAGAATCGCCCCGAGGATCGTAGCGAGGATCGGTCCTGGGAGAGACGACCGCCTGGCGCTGCGGGTCAGCTCCGCGAGCGGCTCCTCGCGCGCGTCTTCCCCGCGCGTGCGGATCCGCGCCGCGGGCCGGAGCCGTTTCGGCGGGCGGCCGCGCCCTTCGAGCGCCGCGCGAGCTTGGTCCGCGGGGTGTTTGCCGCGCTCTTCGCCCGCGCCGGGGTACGCCCCGCCGCGCGACTCGCGCCGGCGCCGGCCACCATCAGCTCGTAGAGAATCCCCTTCTGCACGTGAAGCCGGTTCTCCGCCTGGGCGAAGACGCCGGAGTTCGGCCCCTCGATCACCTCTTCGGTGATCTCCTCTCCGCGGTGCGCGGGGAGGCAATGGAGGACCAGGGCGTTCGGCTGGGCGCGCTCGAGCAGCGCGGAGTTGATCTGGTACGGACGGAAGATGGGGAGCCGCTTCTCCCGCTCGGCCTCCTGCCCCATGCTGGCCCAAACGTCGGTGTAGAGCACGTCCGCGCCCTGCGCGGCTTCCGCGGGGGAGCGCACGATCTCCACGCTCCCCTTCCCCGCGCTTCGCACCTGCGCGACGAGCGCCATGTCGGGGTCGTACCCCTCGGGGCAGGCGATCCGGAGCGTCATCCCGTAGAGACCCGCCGCTTCGATCCACGAGTTCGCCACGTTGTTCCCGTCGCCGATGTAGGCGACCGTGGCGCGGTCCAGGTCCAGCCCGTGCTCGATCATGGTGAGCAGGTCGGCCAGGATCTGGCACGGATGGAGCCAGTCGGTGAGTCCGTTGACCACGGGAATGGCCGCGTGGCGCGCCAGGGTCACCGCGATCTCATGGTCGAAGGTCCGGATCATGATCCCGTCGACGTATCCCGAGAGCACGCGCGCCACGTCCTGAACGGGCTCACGCGACCCCATGCCGATCTCCTTGTCGGTGATGAAGACCGACGAGCCGCCCAGCTGCGTCATCGCCACTTCAAACGAGACCCGCGTGCGAAGACTCGGCTTGTGGAAGATCAGCGCCAGCGTGCGCCCGGCCAGCTCCGTGTGCCGCCGGCCGGCGCGGAGGTCGGCCTTGAGCCGGACAGCGGTCTTGAAGAGACGGTCCGCGTCGGCGCGCTTGAGATCGGCGAACGACAAGAGGTCCCGCTTCATGCGTCTCGCTCCTTGTGGAATCGGAATGGCGCCCGGCTCACGACCGCGGGTGCGCGCGGAGGTAGGCCTCCTTGAGGCGCCGCCGGGTGACGTGGGTGTAGATCTGAGTGGTGCGGAGATTCTGGTGTCCCAACAGTTCCTGGACGGCGCGCAGGTCCGCGCCGCGGTCCAGGAGGTGCGTGGCGAAGGAGTGGCGGAGCGCGTGCGGATTCGTCGCCGCGCTGGGCCCCAGCCGCACGAGGAGCGCTTCGATGTCGCGCTCGAGCGTGCGCGCGCTCACGGCGCCCCCGCGTCCGGGAAGGAGCGGATCGCCCGGCCTCGGCTCCCCCCCCGACGCGGCCCAGAAGCGGCGGAGGGCGGCGAGCGCGCGGCCGCCCAGGGGCACCACCCGCTCCCGGCTTCCCTTGCCGAAGACGCGAATCAGCATGCGCCGCTCGTCCACGCGGCTCCGGAGCAGCGAGGCGAGCTCGCCCACGCGGAGGCCCGAGCCGTAGAGCAGCTCGGCGGCCGCGAGGCCGCGCAGCCCGCGCGCGTCGTCGGCCGGCACCGCGGCAACGATCGAGTCGAGGAGCGCGTTCAAGGCCGTCTCGGCGTGCGCGGACGGGAGCGGCTGCGGAAGCGTCACGCGCGGAAGCGCCGAGCGGATGGGTCCCGTCGGATATCCGCGGCGCTCCAGGAAGCGCAGGTAGCAGCGGATCGCGGCCAGCGAGCGGGCCAGCGTGCGCGCGGAGATGGGCCGCCGCTCGGCTGTCTTCTCCAGCGAGCGCGCGGCTGCGTACGTCGCCAGCAGCTCCGGGGTCAGGTCGCGCGGGATCGCGGGCGCGCGCCGCAGGCGACCGGCGGCGAACTCGCGCAGGCGTTGAAGCTCTTCCCGATAGGCGCGAACCGTGAGCGCGGCGTAGCGCCGGTCCGTCAAATGCGCGAGGAACTCAACTATCGAGCGTTCCACTCAGTGCCTCCCCCGCCTCCACGTCCACCTGCGTCTTGCACTTCGGGCACTGGAGATAGTCGCCTTTGGTCTTGCTGCGCTTCTGCACCATGATCGGTGAGGCGCACGAAGGGCACTTCTCCTTGATGGGCCGGTCCCACATGGCGAACGTGCAGTCGGGATAGCGGCTGCAGCCGTAGAAGACCTTCGCGCGCCGCGTGCGCCGCTCGACCAGCTCCCCCTCGCCGCACTGCGGGCAGGCGATCTGGAGCGTGAAGGGGCGCGTCCCCTTGCAGTCCGGGTAGCGCGAGCAGGCGAGGAATTTGCCGAAGCGGCCGCTCCGCACGCGCATCGCCCCGTTGCACTGCGGGCAGGTCTGCGTGGGCGCCTCGGTCGGCATCCCCTCTTCATCCACGGGGAGCGTGGTCTTGCATTCGGGATATCGAGGGCACGCGAGGAACGGGCCCGACCGGCCGAATTTCTTGATCATCATGGAGCCGCACTTGGGACACGGAGTCTCAGTCTCCTGGATGAGCGAAGCCTTCACCTGCTCCTGGCGCGACTCGGCCGAGGCCAGGTCCTTCCGGAAGGGTCCGTAGAACTCCTCCACCACTTCGAGCCAGGGGTCCTTCCCGGTCTCCACCTTGTCCAGCCGCTCCTCGAGCTTGGCCGTGAACTCCACGTCGAAGACGTCGGCGAAGGTCGTCGCGAGGAGCTTCCAGACGGTCATCCCCAGGTCGGTCGGGGTGAGCTTCCCGCGGTCGCGCTGGACGTAGTCACGGCTCAGGATGGTCCCGACGATCGTGGCGTACGTGCTCGGGCGCCCGATCCCCTTCTCCTCCAGCGTCTTCACCAGCGTCGCCTCGGTGTAGTGCGGCGGCGGCTCGGTGAAGTGCTGCTCGGGGAGCGTGGCGATGAGTTTGAGCGCGTCCCCCTGGGCGAGCGCGGGAAGGCGGCTCGCCTCCGGCCCGCTCTCCCCGATCAGCTCGGACTGGTAGGCGCGCGCGAAGCCGTCGAACTTGACGCGGCTCCCGGAGGCGCGCAGGAGGAAGGGACCCGCCGTGATGTCCGCCGTGGTCGTCAGGACGAGCGCCGGGTTCATCTGCGAGGCGACGAAGCGCTGCCAGATCAGCTCGTAGAGCTTGGCCTGATCGGGATCGAGGTGGCGCCTCATCTGCGCCGGCGTCCGCGCGACCGACGTGGGCCGGACGGCTTCGTGCGCGTCCTGCGACGTCTCGCGCGAGCGGTAGACGCGCGCCTCGGGCGGCAGGTAAGCGTCGCCGTACT
This sequence comes from Candidatus Eiseniibacteriota bacterium, assembly GCA_046716305.1. Lineage (GTDB taxonomy): Bacteria > Eisenbacteria > RBG-16-71-46 > SZUA-252 > SZUA-252 > DASQJL01. The sequence goes on along the minus strand of JBKJXM010000058.1, from coordinate 1,819 downwards.
GGCTCTGGATGAACTCGCGCACCTCGGCGAGAGCGTCGGACGAGACACGGGTCGAGTCGGTTCGCATGTAGGTGATGAGCCCCGTCGACCCCTCGGTCCCGAGATCGATCCCCTCGTAGAGCTGCTGGGCGATCACCATCGTGCGCTGGGCGCTGTAGCGGTGCCTCCGGAACGCGTCCTGCTGGAGCGTGCTCGTGATGAATGGCGGGAGCGGGTTCCGCTTCTTCTCCTGCGTACGGACTCCCGATACGGCGAACGACTCGCGCTCGAGCGCGGCGGCGTCGGCCTTCGCTTCGGCTTCCGCGGCGATCGCGTACTTCTCGCCGTTCTTCTTCTGGACGCGCGCCCGGAACGCCTCGCCCTTCGGCGTCTCGAGGTCCGCGTCCAGCGTCCAGTACTCGCGCGGCACGAAGGCGTTGATCTCGTCCTCGCGCTCGCAGATCAGCCGGAGCGCCACCGACTGGACCCGCCCCGCCGAGAGACCGTAGCGGACCGTCTTCCAGAGGAACGGGCTCACCTGGTAGCCGACCAGGCGGTCCAGGATGCGGCGCGCCTGCTGCGCTTCCACCTTGGGCATGTCGATCTCGCGCGGATGCGCCAGCGCCTCCTCGATCCCCCGCTTCGTGATCTCGTAGAACGCGAGTCGGCGGATCCGGCTGGGATCGTCCACCAGGGTCTCCGCCAGGTGCCAGGCGATCGCCTCGCCTTCGCGGTCGGGGTCGGGGGCGAGGTAGATGAGGGCCGCGTTCCGCGCGCTCGCCTTCAGATCCTTGATGATCTTGGCCTTCCCCTTGATGAGCACGTACGAGGGGAGGAAGCCCTTCTCCACGTCCACGCCCAGCTTCGATTTGGGAAGGTCGCGCACGTGGCCGTTCGAGGCCTTCACCTCGTAGCCGGCTCCCAGGTACTTCGCGATGGTGCGGGCCTTTGCGGGGGACTCGACGATCACCAGATTCCGCCCGCCGGCCGGACGCGCCGCGGGACGCGGCGGCTTCCCCTTGGCGGCGGCCGAAGCCGCCCTCTTGGCCTTGGGGGTAGCCGGCGCTTCGACGGCGGCCGCAGCCTTCGCAGGGGCCTTCGTCCGCGCGGCCGCCGGCTTCGCGGCACGCGGCGCGGCTGCGCCTGACTTCGCGGACTTCTTCTTCGCGGGGGTCACTGGAGCGACCTCAATGGACTTGGGCCGGACTGGTGGAGTCCAGGTCGACGCCGTGCTCGTCGTCGAACCAGCGGATAAGGACCGAGGTGGCCAGCTCCTCGGCCTTCGCCTCGGTGTCGAGGGCGGGGCCCTCTTCGCGAGCGCGGTCCATGATCTCCTCGAACTGCTCGGGCGTGACCTTGCCCGAGCCCACGAGGCCGAACAGATAGCGGTAGGCGGCGCCCGGAAGGAGCGCGCGCTCCGGGCCGGTCGGCACGCGGAAGCTCTTGCGCGTCGCGACCACCTCGTCGCTCCAATCCTCGCGGGCGAAAGGCTCGAGCGCGCTGAAGATCATCTCGAACGCTTGGTTCACGATCTCCGCGTCGTAGCGGCCGGAGTCGAGCACCTGCGTGAGCTCGAGGAGTGCGTCCTCGTCGCCGTCTACGTACGACTTCAGCTGTTCGACGATGAGAACCATCATCTCGCGGACGCTGTCATCCATGGAGCTCCCTCCTCGCCTAGGCACCGTGGCACTTCTTGTATTTCTTCCCGCTGCCGCAAGGGCACGGGTCATTGCGACCTACTTTGGGGTCCTGCGTCGCCAGGGGGGCGCGCCGCTCGCGGTCGGGCGCGCTCTCGGCCGTGCCGAACGCCGTCACGCCCGTGTGCGACTCGCGCTGACGC
>JBKJXM010000057.1:0-3856 GCA_046716305.1 Candidatus Eiseniibacteriota bacterium | reverse complement strand
GAGGAAGCCGGGGACTCCGCCTCGCTTCGGAGCCGTCACGGCTCGCACTATGGTGCGCTGGCTGCCGCCGCCGAACCGGAGCTGCTGGGCCCGGACCAGGCCGCGTGGCTCGATCGGCTGGAGCGGGATCATGACAACCTGCGCCTCGCCATCCGGCACTTCATCGAGGCCGGTGAATTCGAACCCGCCCATGCGCTCGCCGGATCGCTCTGGCGCTTCTGGTGGGTGCGTGGAATTTGGGAGGAGGGCCGAATGCACCTCGCGGACGTGCTGGCGATGGGGGGCGTCCCGGCGCGAACGGCGAGTCGACCCAAGCTGCTGTATGCGGCGGCCGTCCTCGCCCGCGGCCAGGGGGATTACGAAACGTCGCGAATCCTTCTCGGCGAGAGCCTCGATATCGATCGGGCGCTGGGGAACACGAGGGGCGTCGCCTCCTGCTTGTTCGAGCTGGGAAACATCGCCAACGGCGAGGAAGATCTCCCCAAGGCGCGGTCGCTTTACGAGGAAAGCCTTTCCTTGTGGCGGGAGCTGGCGGACAAACGGAGCATCTCGTCGGTGCTCCACAACCTCGGCGTCGTCTGCCAGGCCGAGGGGGATCACCCCAAGGCCCGGTCCTTGTACGAGCAGGCGTTGGCTTTCCACCGGGAGCTCGGGAATCGGACCTGGGAGGCGGCGAGCTTGAATGGGCTGGGGGACATTGCCCTGAGCCAGGGCGATCTGGCCGCGGCGCGGTCGCATCAGGAGAAAAGCCTGATGATCCAGCGCGAGATCGGGGACAAGCGGGGGATCGCCTACTCGCTTCGCGAGCTGGGCCAGGTCGCCGAGGCGCAGAAGGACTACCCCGCGGCTCGGTCGCTGCTCCTCGAGAGCCTCACGATCCTCCGCGGCATCGGCCACAGGCCGGGGCTCGCCGACACGCTGGAAAGCCTGGTGACCCTCGCTGCCTCCCAGGGACAGGGCGAGCGGGCCCTGCGGCTCGCGGGAGGGGCGGCGTCATTGCGCCGGGCGGTCGGTACGCCGCTCTCCCATCCCGACTGGCAGCGGCTGGAGCAGAGCCTCGAGCGGGCTCGCGGGATGCTTGGGGCAGAGGCTTCGGCACACGCGTTCGAGGAGGGCGGCAAGATGTCATTGGAGCAAGTGCTCGACTTCGCCGCGTCGGAGCTCGTACAGAGCGGGGAGACTCGCTAAGTGCTTGTAATTCTTGGAGAAACCTGCTAGGTTCTCCCTCGGTCGTTCATCTGGCGCGACCATTCCTCTCGGGAGACCCTATGCCTGTTCCTTCGTCCTCCCGATACCTTAGACCCCACCCGTCTCGACTTCACGTTGTGCTCGCCTGCGCCGTGTTCCTCGCTGCCGGCGCTGTGACTCCATTCACATCCCTCGCCACCCCGACCTTCACCGCTCCGTTTCTCGGCCTCTCGACCGACGGCGCCAATCCGACGCAGGTCGCGGCAGCGGACCTGAACGGAGACTCCATCAAGGACTTGGTTTTCGCTAATGAAGGGAATGCAGGGACCGTCACGATCGCGATCGGGAACGGAGACGGCACGTTCGGCCCCCGGACGGCGTACGTGACCGGCCCCAACAGCGCCGCCGTCGCTACCGGCGACGTGAACGGGGATGGCCTCGTCGACCTGGTTGTGGGACACGGGACTCCCCAAGCGGTGGCGGTCCTTCTCGGAAACGGCAACGGCACGTTCGGCGCCAAGACGGACTTTGGCCTGGGGACCGGCTTCGACCCGTCCGATGTCATCATCGTCGATCTCGACGATGACGCTCTCTTGGACCTAGCCGTGGCCTGCGGTGGATCGGGTACGGTCGCGGTGCTGCTCGGAAACGGAAACGGCACGTTCGATGCCGCGGCCAACTACGCTGCCGGGAGCGCTCCCACCTCCGTGGCCGCCGGAGAGCTGAATTCGGATTCCGCGCCGGATCTCGCCGTGGGGAGCGGATTCGGGTCGACGGTCTCGATTCTCCGCAACAGCGGCGACGGTGCCTTTTCTTCTCCGTCGGCCGTCACCATGGGTACGACTCCGCGTTCGGTCGCGATCGCCGACGTCAGCGCCGACGGACGGCGCGATCTCATCTCGGCCAATTTCGGCGCAAACACGGTTTCCGTGAACCTCGGCAATGGGGATGGAACATTCACGTCGAGAACGGACTACGCGACCGGTGTCTCTCCAAACTGGGTCGTGATCACCAATGTGAATGGCGACGCCCGTTCGGACATCGTCGTCGCGAACAGGGACACCAACAAGCACACCGTGTCTGTGCTTCTCGGCGCGGGCGGCGGCGCCTTCAACCCGCGGCAGGACTTTCTCGCCGGGAACACCCCCGGGCACGTCGCGGCCGCGGAACTGAACGGCGACGGTCGCATGGACCTCGCGGTTGTGATGGATGCTCAGAATGCCTGCGCCGTGCTGATCGGGAACGGGGACGGCACGTTCGGCCAGTACCGTGAGCTGCCGGCGAACAGAGACAGCCGGGCGCTCGCGATCGGTGATCTGAACGGCGACGGACGCCCGGACATCGCACAGGTCACGGGCATTGGCAGTGCCGACGTCTCGATCTTTCTCGCGACGGGCGGCGGCGCGTTCGAAGGCCGGACCGAGTACTTCGTGGGCGAGGCGGCGGCTTCGGTGGCTATCGGGGATCTCGATGCCGATGGCCGGCGGGACGTGGTCGCGGCCGCGCACGGCTATGCCGCGGTCCTCCTCGGTAATGGCAACGGCACGCTGCAGCCCGTTGTCCACTACGAAGCCGGAGCCAACCCGTCCTGGGTGGCCATCGGGGATGTCAGTCAGGACCTCCGACCCGATCTCATCGTTTCGAATCAGGGCTCGAACACCATATCGGTGCTCCTGGGGATGGGAGACGGCACCTTCGGCCCTCAGACCACCTATCCGGTGGAAGGTGTCAGCCCGGTCCACGTCGCGCTGGGGGATCTGAACGCCGACGGCCGTCTGGACATTGTCACCGCCGAGAACGGCGGGATCTCGGTGTTCTTGGGCACGGGATCCGGAGTGTTCGGTGCGGCAACCGGCTATTTGGTCGGGCTCAACTGCAAGTCCGTCGCCATCGGTCGCATCGACGCGAACAGCTCGCTGGATCTGGCCGTGGGACGGCAATTCGGAGGATCGATCTCGATCCTCTTGAACAACGGAAGCGGCGGGTTAACATCGCCCGGGAGCGTCACGACGAACGCGGGCTCATCCGTCGATCTCGTCGACGTGGATGCCGACGAAAGAAATGACATCGTGGCCGGGAACGGAGGCCTTTTCGGCGCGTCAGTATTCATCGGAAACGGGAGCGGCGGCTTCGGCAGCGAAGTCCTGTACGGGGCGGGGCGCTCGCCCAGCGGCATTTTCGCGGTGGTGGCGGATCTCGACGGGAACGGGCGGCCGGACGTGGCCGTCGGCCCGAACGACGGGAACAATCTGTTTCTCAACGTGGTCTCAGTACTCATGAACAGGAGCGGCCAAGCGCCCATCGTCGCGGCTCCACTTCTCATGATCGGCGAACAAGGAGGAACGATCTCTTTTCCAATCACCGCCGCCGATCTCGACGGCGACAATATCGCGACGATGACCGCGAACTTTTCGTCGCTGCCGCCCGGTAACGACGCAGCGCTCACGCCGGTCGGGCTGAACCAGTGGGTCTTCACGTGGCATCCCATGTCGGCCCCGGAAGGGACGTACAACGTCTCCTTCACAGCGGCCAACGCTTTGTCCGGGTCCGCGACGACGAGACTCAGCATTGAGCCCGCGGGGATCGGCATCTCCGGCAAGTTTTTCTGGCGTCCCAAGGCGGGGCAGCTCGGCACGTTCGAAGTGAGGTTCAAAGCGAAGGACCAGTT
>JBKJXM010000056.1:0-3833 GCA_046716305.1 Candidatus Eiseniibacteriota bacterium | reverse complement strand
GCCTACGGCGACTCCCGTGTCCGGGCCCACCTCGAGTGGGATCTCCGGAAAGGACGGGTCGCCGCCGGCCTCTTCACGCTGGCGCCTCTCCGGGTCGGCGACGTGTCCCGCCTCGTGGGCGCCGGAGATTCGGAAGGCAACCTGCGCGGCGAGGTCTCGTTCACGGGGATTCCGACAGACGGCCGCGCGACCGCGTGCCTCACGGGAACGTTCAACGGCGAGACACTCGACACGCTCGCAGTGACCGCCGCGCTCGCGCCCCGCGACGTCACGTTCTCGGGCCTTCGGATCCGGGTGCGGGGGGCCGAGGCGACGGGCGGCGGTATCGTGCACATCGGCGGGCCGACGCAGGCCGCCCTCACGTTTCACGGGCTCGACCCGGCGGCCCTTCCCTGGTGGAAGGCCCCCGACGGAATGCCGCGCGGCGCCCTCGCCGGCACAGCCCGCGTCGTCGTGCGCCCGACCAAGCCACGGAATACGGTGGTGGCCCTGGTTGACCTGGACCAGAGCCGTTTTGGCCGTATGGACGTGCGGCGCGGATCGCTCCAGTTCGTGAGCCTCGCGGACGGCGCCGCGGTGCTCGACAGCGGCTGGGTGGACGTGCCCGGCGGCCGGCTCGCCGGAAAGGGCCGGATCGCTCCCGATCAGACTATGGAGGCGCACCTGATCGCCACGATCGACGACTTGCGGCTGATGAATACGCTCATCGAACCGGTGGGCGCCGAGTCGGGCCGCGGCCGGATCACCGCGGATCTCAGCGGGCCGCTCCGCTCGCCCTCCTTCACCGCGCGCGGGACTCTCTGGCAGGGGCGGCTCTCGGGAGGCGTCGCGTACGACTCCTTGCTGGCGACCGCGGCCGGCCGGCTGGGAAGCGGAGGCTCGGCGCACGCGGCACTCTGGGCCCGCCAGATCAGCGCGGGAGGGCGCCCCCTCGGAAACGCCGTGGCCGAGGTGTCGGTCGGAAAGACGATCGTCATCGAGCGCTACGTCCAGACTTCGGGCGATTCGACGCTCTCGTTCCGCGGCACGATCACGCCCGGGAAGAAGGAGTCGGTCGCCGTCCTCGACTCGCTCTCGCTGAGCGCGGGGGGCCTCCGCTTCCGGAACCTGGCTCCGGTCCGCCTGACGATCGCGGAAGGCCACGTGCGGAGCGCGTCCGTGCCGCTCGACACCCGGCCCGGGCGGCTGGATCTCGCGTTCGATTGGGATGTGAAGGGAAACCGCATCGTGGCCGACGGGACGCTCCGCGGACTGGAAGCCGCGCGGATCCCGGGCGCCGCGGCGTCGGGCGATTCTCTACGCGGGGAGATGCAGGGGCGATTCCGGATCGCGGGGCCCCTATCTGACCCGAATGTCGCGCTGGACGTGGACGTGCTCCGTCCCACGTGGGCGGGCGTCGCCGGAGACAGCCTGTCGGTCGCGCTCGACTACCAGCCGGGGACGCTCCGGATCGACAAGGCCCGCTATGCGGCGGGGAGCGGGCGACTGAGCGTCACAGGAACGATCCACGCGCCGGTCCCGCTCCAGACCTGGCTCCAGTCTCTCGGCAGGCGGGATGAGTCCTGGGCCAAGAATGCGTCCTTGAACCTGGACGTGCGCGCCAGCGTGCTCGATCTCGCGCGGTTCGCTCCCGCGGACACTTCGCTTCGCACCCTGGAAGGCACCGTTACCTTCACGGCGCAGATATTGGGCACCGGGCTGGAGCCCGTCGCCGCTATCCAGGCGACGTCGCCGCGCATCGCCTACCGCGGGCTGGAGGCCGCGGTGACCGGCGCCGACCTTGCCTACGCGCTCCGGATTCTCAGGATCAACCGGTTCGACGTGAACCAGGGGGGAAGCGTTTCGTCCATCACAGGCGAGGTCCCCATGGACCTTTCCTTCTTCGGGAAGGGGGTTCTCCGCGACCGCCCGCTCAAGCTCACGGTGCGCGTGACCGGCGCCGATTTCAAGCTGGCCGCGCTCCTCAGTCCCTACATCGCCGAGAGCGGCGGCAAGGTCACCGTCATGGCGGGTGTCTCGGGCACTCCCCGTACGCCGGCGATGCAGGGAACCGTGCGGCTTCGTGACGCCCGTGTCCGTCTCGCGGGGCGTGAGGAGATCGTGGAGAAGATCGAGCTGGAAGGGACGTTCGACCAGAACCAGCTCACCGTCACCAGCATGAGCGGGATGCAGGGGAGCAAAGGGAAGATCACCGGCAGCGGGACATGGCAGTGGGGCGGGCTCCCGCGGGAGCAGATGGTCCCCGTCGCGGCCGGCCCCGCCGGCCAGTATAAGTTCCTCGTGAAGGCCACGAATTTCACCGTCACGGACCGCGACACCTACCTGATGCAGCTCACCGGAACGTTCACCGTGGCCAACGGGAAGACCGAGGACGGACGGCAGATACCGTTCATCACGGGAACCGCCGTGCTGTCCAAGGGGAATCTGACCCTGGATCTGGCCGCGAGGGATCGCGAGGAGATTGCGCTCCCATTCTATTACGACATCTCCGTCGATGTCCCGGGCGGTCTCTTTTACCGCACCGTGGACAGCGAGGTGGAGCTGCAGGGGACGCTCCGGCTGCTCAACAAGGGAGAGGGGAACCTGGCGCTCGGCACCATGACCGTGCGGAAGGGACGCTACTATCTGTTCACGCGCGAGATCCGGAATCTGACCGGCGACTTCATCTTCAACAGCCTCGATCGCACCGATCCCGAGCTGGCCGTGGACGGGGAGACGACGGTTCCCACGAAGAGCGACCCGCTCGTCATCAAGGTGTCGCTCACAGGGCGCGCGAGCCGGCCGGTCGTCCATCTGTGGGATCCGAAAAACGTGTACTCCGAGGCGGAGCTGTGGAAGGCCCTGACCTACGGCCAATTCACAGGGGAGTTCGCGATCGGCGAAGAGGCGACCACGCCGCTCAGCGGCGGCGTTCCGGACCTGGTCATCCAGACCTACCTGTTCCGGAATGCCGAGCGCTGGCTTACCCAGAGTGGATGGATCGACACCTTCGATCTCCGGACCGGAGGACGCTCGGGGGACAAGGGCAGCGTCGGTCCGCTCGACGTGGGCGTGGTGGGTGCCGGAAAGTATGTGACGCGAGACCTCTACCTCAATTACTCTCAGGAATTCTCGGGTCAAGGGGAGAGGCGAGTCGGCGCGGAATACCGGGTGACGCGACATCTCCTCCTCAAGGGAGAGCGCACTGAACGGCAGACGCCCGGGGCCAAAACCCGCGGAGAAGAGTACAACCTCGACCTGAAGGTCCGACTGGAGTACTAAGCCCACGTGCAACTGAATCCTGTGCAGCGCCAGGCCGTCGAGCATCCCGGGGGCCCACTCCTGATCCTGGCGGGCGCGGGCAGCGGGAAGACGCGCGTCCTGACCGGTCGCATCGCCCACCTGGTTCGCGAGCAGAACGTTCCGCCCGAGCAGATCCTCGCCTTCACCTTCACGAACAAGGCCGCGCGGGAGATGCGCGCTCGCTCCGCCGCGCTCCTGGGCGGCGACGACTTGAAGGTCTGGCTGGGCACGTTCCACGGGACGTGCGTGCGCATTCTGCGCCGCCACGCCGAGGCGCTCGGCTATCCGCGCTCGTTCATGATCTACGACACCGACGATCAGAGGAGCCTCTTGCGCCAGCTCCTGCGCGACGCGGGCGCCGACGACGACAAGCGCCTCACCCCGGCCGGGGCGGGAGGCCGCATCTCGCTCTTGAAGAACGAGGGGATCCCGGCCGCGGAGTACGCGAAGACCGCGTTCACGCCCACCGACCGGAAGCTGGCCCAGGTCTACGAGCGCTACGAGGTCGCGCTCCGCGACCGCGCGGCCATGGACTTCGACGACCTGCTGCT